>CAYSMV010000119.1:0-11257 GCA_964432245.1 uncultured Desulfobacterales bacterium | reverse complement strand
AAGACTCAAAATGGCGCTCATAAAAAGAACTTCACCCGATGCCGCTGGAATATTATTTTGGACAATAGCACCAATTTTTTATTCCGTCCTTAAGATATGGGTTATTTGATCGTTAAAGGATTCAAGTGTTTGACATGACGTTCGACAGCGGATAAATTGAAGCAAAAAACAATTAAAGTGACGCGAACCGCGTACTTTTAAGCGGCGGCTAAACATGAAAGAGCGGATGATCCGATGAGACTCGCCCTGGTTTTCAATCCCTTCAAATATAAGGTTCATGAGGAAAATCTCCGTATCGTTCAGAAATATTTCGGCCTGTTTCCGCCGTTGAGCATCACCTGGGTGGCTGCCATTGCCAGGCAGGCGGGACATGAGGTGACGATTATCGACGCCCGGACATTGAAGCTCTCCAAGGCGGAAGTGCTTGCCAGACTGCAGGAGTTCAAACCGGATATCATGGGCTTCATGATGACCACCTATATGTTTCAGGATACCCTGGAATGGATTCGTTATCTCAAAAGAAAGCTTGATATTCCGGTATTGATCGGGGGTTATAATTTAAGAGTTTATCCGGAAGCGTCGCTCAGCCATCCGGAAATCGATTACGGCGTGATCGAACACGCGCTGGAAACCGTGCCGCGGCTTTTCGCGGCCCTTGAAGGGCAGGGTGATATAAGAGACGTGCCCGGGCTGGTTTACAGGAAAGACGGCGATATTCTTAAAAATCCTCCCCGGCCGGTGGTTTTTGAAGATTTTCCCAATCCCGCCCGGGATCTCCTTCCCAATGATCTGTATGCTGAGTTTCCCACGGAAAGAAAGAATTTTACGGTCATGATCACCAGCCTGGGCTGTCCTTATGGTTGCAGTTTCTGTGAGGCCGGGAGAACGGCCTACAATCCCCGCAGCCCCATGACCGTTGTCAATGAAATGGAAGAATGCTATGAGCGGTACGGGGTGCGGGAAATCGATATCTTTGATTATACGTTTACGGCCGACAAAAAGAGAACCATTGCCATCTGTCGTGAGATGAGAAAACGCGGGCTTGATATTTTGTGGGCCTGCCGGTCGCGGATCGATATTGACCGGGAATTGCTGGAAGAAATGAAGGCCGCCGGCTGCGGTCGAATATACTACGGTATTGAATCCGGTTCCCAGGAGATCCTGGACCGGGTCCACAAAGGAATTACCATCAAACAGATAAGGGATACGATTGGCTGCACCAGAAAACTGGGGATCAAGGCCCTGGGGTTTTTTCTTATCGGCGCTCCCGGCGAGACGGAGCAAACCGTTAAAAAGACCGTGAAGTTTGCCAGATCGCTCGACCTTGAGTATGTCCAGTTTTCCAAGTGTCTGGCGAAACCATTGACGCCGCTGTGGGAGCAGATGAAACGGGAGACCGGCAAGGATTACTGGGAAGACTGGGTGCGCGGCCGGGAACAAGACCGGCCCCTGCCGCGGCCCTGGACGGAGCTGACGAATGAGGAAATCGACCGCCTGGCCAAATGGGCTTACGTAAAATATCATTCCCGGTTTCTGTTTCTTCTCCGGTCGACGATGCGGGTCAGGTCGTTTTCAGAGTTTAAGAGAAAATTTCTGGGTTTTCTGGAAATGGTTTTCAGCCAGGAAGATGTTTCCATGGAAGACGACTCGTTTGTCGCCTACAACGACAACTCCAGGCGGCTTGATTTTTATAAGAAGATAGCAAAATACAAGTAAGCAATAGGCCGATGAGAATTACTTTTGTTCATCTGGGAAGGGAGCACCTTGGCATCGAATACCTTTCCAGCCTGGTAAAGCAGGAAGGCCATGATGTTTCCCTGGCGTATGATCCGGGATTGTTCGGCCCGGAAGACAATGTTTTCTGTATTCCTTTGCTGGAGAGGCTTTTTAATCAGCGGCAGCAGGTAATATCCGCGATAAAAGCGTCGTCTCCGGATCTTGTAGCCTTTACCGTTTACACCGGTACCTATCAGTGGGCCTGCGGTATTGCCAGAGAAATCAGGTCGTCATTAAACGCGCCCATCGTTTTCGGCGGGATCCACGCCACGCTTGTCCCGGAAACCGTAATCGCCAACGATTATATTGATTTCGTGATCCAGGGCGAGGGTTTTCAGGCTTTTCCCGGGCTGGTCTCGGTCCTTTCTTCCGGCCGGGATCGTTTGGCTGAAGTGGATAATCTGTGGTTTAAAGACAACGGTGCTGTCAAGAAAAACAGGCTCGCTCCTCCGCTGGCAAATCTTGATTCTCTTCCTTTTCCCGACAAGACGTTATTTGAAGCCGACGTCAATTATATCGACGATTACGTGATTATCAGCAGCCTGGGCTGCGTGTTCAACTGCAGTTACTGCTGTGAAAGCTATATGAATCAGCTGTATCAGCATAAGTATTTTCGTCGGCGAAGCGTGGCCTCCGTTATGGAGGAACTGATCGTCATGAAGGAGAAGTATCGTTTCAGGGAAGTCATGTTTAATGACGCGCTTTTTTTTACCGACCGGGAATGGCTCCGGCGGTTGATGACCGAATACCGGAAGGCCATCAACGTGCCGTTCCGGTGTTTCGGCAAGGTGTCTCATATCGATGACGATATCTGCCGCATGCTGAAGGAAGGCGGCTGCTACTGCATTGAATTCGGCATGCAGACCTGGAATGAAGCGTTGAAGAAAAATGTGCTGAATCGCAGCGAAACCAATGACAGGGCGCTGGAGGCTTTCAGGCGCTGTGACCGGTTCGGCTTAAGATACGATATCGACCATATATTCGGGTTACCGGGAGAGAAGGTGGAGGATCATGTCGACGGGCTTCGATTTTACAGCCGGCTGAAACGGTTAAACAGGATCAAATGTCATAATCTGACCTATTTTCCGAACACGGCCATTACGCGGTTTGCCCGTGAGAATCAAGTGCTGACAAAAGAAGACGTCGACAAACTTGAGAAAGGGGATATCTCGGATTTTTTTCACGGCGATGCCATTAAGGACAGAGAACTGAAAAAGGCCAAGGATGTTTTTTCAAAATGCTATAAATGGTTGCCCGTGATACCCGGATTTCTCATCAGGTCGTTCATCAGGTCCGGCGATTGCCGGGTGTTCCGGTTTCTTCCCAGGCCGGTCATTATCCTGGGCCAGCTGCTGGTAGCTGTAAAAGGCCGCGATTATCGCTATCTCATATATTTTAAATATTATCCGTTGCGGATCAGACGGTCGCTTCAAAAAAAAATGTCTAAACCCCGGGCGAGCAAACAGATCGACTGATTTTTTTAAACCAGAACGCGGTTGAAATGTTCATGAAGCAAGGCAAAATTATTCAGGCCGCCGTTGGATTTCTCAAGGCGAAACTGCTGAAACAAAAGACGCCGCTTATTGTTGGCTGGGCCATAACGGATCAGTGCAACCGGCAATGCGCATATTGTTCCATATGGCAACGGCCGAACAGAGATTTGTCGACGCCCGTGGTTTTCAACATCGTGGACCAGCTGGCGGAATCCGGCGCCATGCGGATATCATTTACCGGCGGCGAACCCCTGCTTCGGGACGACATGGGAGATATTATAAGTTATGTTCATGAAAAGGGAATAGAGACCAGGCTGAACTCAAACGGCTCGCTGGTGAGAGAAAAGGCCGGCTTTTTGCGTGATCTGGATATGCTCACCTTAAGTCTGGAAGGGCCGGAAGCGATTCATGACGCGATTCGCGGCCGGGGCTCTTTCCGGGAAGTACGGGAAGCGTTGCGGGCGGCTCATGAGCATGGCATCAACACCAGCCTCGCTACTGTCCTGACATCGGTTAACCTTGACGCCGTTGATTATATTCTTGAAACGGCCGGGCATGAAAAATGCCGGGTCACGTTTCAGCCGGCGACGCCAATGCGATTAGGCGGCCGGACGCCGAATGACCTGACGCCGCCGGTCGAGGCGTATCGTGAGGTCATCAAGAGGTTGATTGACAGGAAAAAAGCTGGAGATAAAATCATCGGCAATTCGGTCGCGGGCTTACAGCATCTCGGCAAGTGGCCGGACCCGGCCCGGATGACCTGCGCCAGCGGCTGGATCAGTTGCCGGATAGAGCCTGACGGGAATGTCCTGTATTGCAGCCGGGAATCCATACCGTTTTCAGCCAAGAATTGCGCCAAGGTTTCTTTTAAAGAGGCCTTTGATAATCTCCGGCCCCTGGTTTGCAACGATTGCTGGTGCGCGGCGCGGGTGGAGCTGAATCTGGCTTTTTCATTCAGCCTACCGACGATTATGAATCAACTTAGAGGCCAGGGTTAAATAAAATTGCCGAGCATATTCATTAAAAGGCTGCATTTTTTTCTCCCCCTGGTTGTATCGGCGTTTATTCTTTACTTGTTGTTTTTGAAGATTGATCCCCAAAAGGCTATGGAGTCGTTGCGGGCTTGCGACTTCAGGCTGGTGGGGCTGGCCGTGCTGATTTCCCTGGCGGTTAATGTTTTTCTCGGCGCTGAAAAATGGCGGCGGATTCTGTCGGCGCTGGGATGTCGCCTGCCATACCGGGAAGTCCTTTCCATCCGGACCGGCTGTATTCCGTTTAAGATTCTGTTTCCTTTAAAGGCTTCTGAATTATTGAAAGCCCTTTACCTTGACCGGCGCGGAAAACTCTCTTTTAGCCGGTCGGTCGGTTCGTTGATACTGGACAAGGTCTTGAATCTTCTGGTGGTTATAACCATAGCGGTGATCGGGTTGGCCTTTGTAGATATACCTGTGTCCAGGCTTATGCTGCTGTTTATTCTGCTGCTGACTCTACTGACGGTTTATTCAGGGATGTTCAGGCAAGGGCTGATCGGACTGGCCACAAAAATTCATCCCCGGCTTAACGGCTTTGTCGGGAATCTGTTAAGCGGTTTTGCCGAAGCCAAGACTATGGAAAAGACGATTCTGGTTTTCTATTCCTTTGTTTATCAGTCATCTGAGCTTGTTAACACTTTTATTCTTTTAAGGGCCGTGGGCGTTGAAGTGCCTTTTTTCTATCTAATGGCCGTCGTTCCGGTGATAATGGTGATCAACAACCTGCCGATTACGACCCTCGGCCTGGGAACACGGGAGATCGCCGTTGTTATTTTTTTTTCGGAGTTTGGGCCGTCCGCGTCTCTTCTCAGCGGCGGCATATTGATTTCATTGATTGAGCATGTTTTGCCGGTGGTAATCGGCCTTTTGTTCATGCACTCCTTTCATGCATATTTTGTAATGAAGGATGAAGTGTATTTTATTGAAGCGGCTAAAAAATGAAAACTGTTCTGATTAACCCGCGCTCCCGCAAGCCGGAGGAAATCCAGCAGAAATGTTTCGCGCCGGTCAATCTCCTGTACCTGGCGTCATCACTTTTACGGAACGGCTATGATGTAGAGGTTGTTGACGCCAATGCTTTCGGGTTGACCGATAATGCGGTTGCCGAGCAGGTGGGACGGAAGAATCCCGATTTAATCGGCGTTCCCCTGATGTCGGAAACGATGGCTCAGACTTTTCTTTTAACTGAACGCCTCAGGAGTTCCTGTCCCCGGGCAATGCTTCTGCTGGGTGGACCGCACGCCAACGCCATGCCTCAGGCCGTGCTGAAGGAGTTTCCCGCTGTTGACCTGGCCCTGACGGGTGAGTGCGAAGAAAGCCTGGTGATGCTTTGCCGGGCGCTTGAGCATAAGACCGATATGGGCCTGATTCCGGGATTATGGTATCGGCACGAAGGGAAAATAACGGGTATCCGGGCGGGTGATCCGATCAGGGATCTGGACGGTTTAAGTCTTCCGGCCCGGCATCTGTTGTCCGAAGCCTATCAATCGAACAAATACTACATGATCCTTGAAAAACAGCGGCCGGTGGAAATACTGCTGACCAGTCGGGGTTGTCCTTTTAAATGCGCTTTCTGCAGTAATATTCCGGGTGCGTTCAGGGCCAGGTCGCCTGAAAACGTGATGGCGGAAATCGTCGATCTGCATGCCTCCGGCATAACCAGCTTTGATATCGCGGACGCCAATTTCACGCATGATCCCGGCCGGGCGATGCGGATTTTCGACCTGATAATCAGGGAAAAGATAGCCATATCCTTCAGGTTTAAAAGCCGGACAACTGGTATCAGTCGGGAGCTGGCGGCTAAGGCCAGGCGGGCCGGCGCTTATCTGGTTTCCATGGGCATGGAATCCGGTTCCCAGGAAATATTGGGCCGGATGAACAAAAAAACCAGAATCGAAGCCAACATTGAAGCCTGCGGAACCGTGATGAAAGCCGGTTTGAAATTAAACACCGGCTGGATTGTCGGCTTTCCGGGGGAAACGCGGGAAACCATCAGGGAGACCGTTCGGCTGATTCTGGCCGTAAAACCGACTACCGCCAATATTCTCCGCCTGATTCCCTATCCGGAAACAACGGTCTATGAAGAAGCAAAAGCCGAAAACACGCTGGTCGGAGAGTGGTCCGCTGATGCTTCTTTTATCCCCTGGGTGAAGCTCCCCTGGATCAGCTCCCTGGCTGACCTGGAGAACGAAACCCAGCGGGCCATTAATAAAGTCTATCTCCGGCCTCACTATTTCTTTCAATTTGCCGGCGAGGTTTTGAAGAATGCCAATGGGATGCTGGCCAGATACGCCGTTCAGGAGGCCGGAAAAGCCGCCAGAGGAATATTTAAATAGGGGCTGCGGGCGTCGAACTTTTCAGAAGGATCCGGTATTCGCATACTTGTCTGGATCATTGATAGGCAAGGATTGATCATGAACCACGCCAACGCCACGTCTTTCAGATACTATACGATGCCGGCAATAGTGTTGATGTCTGTTTGCCTGGTGCTTTTTTTCAACACCTTTGCCAACGAATTTTTATGGGATGATGTTACTGTAGTTGCTGAGAACCGGTATGTTCGAGACCGTAAGAATATTCCTCTTTTTTTTACGTTTCATTACTGGAATGAGTTGCAACCGCTTATCGGTCAATACCGGCCGGTAAGAGAAGCGTCTCTGGCGGTAGACTATTCTTTCTGGGGACTGAATCCAGCCGGTTATCGTATTACAAATTTATTGCTGCATGCCGTAAATGTTGTCCTGATTTTTTATCTGGTGTCTATAATCGCGGGCAGGGGCGTGGAGGCACAAAGGGAGGCAGGTTCCGGCTGGCGCGTTTTTCTGGGGTTTCCTTTTTTAACGGCGCTTTTTTTCGCCACGCATCCGATTCATACCGAATCCATCAATCTGATCAAGAATCGCTCCGACTTGCTGGCGTTTCTTTTTTTTCTGATATCGTTTCTGCTGTTTATCAAACACTTCGCCGTTAGCGGCCGGATGCCCCGCCGGCTGCTGATTTTCGGCGCCTGGTTATCTTTTATCCCGGCGGTTTTATCAAAAGAGATGGCCCTGACCCTGCCCGGGGTGCTGATATTGTACGCGGTATGTTTTCTTTCCAGGCCGGACCGGAAGAAAACGCTGATGCGGATTGTCCCTTATGGCGGCATGATTATTTTCTGTTTCTGGGTGATGCGGTCGTTGATCAAACCCCGTAACCCCTTACCCCCGGATGTTACTCTTCCCGCGGATCTCGGCCAGCATGCGCTGGCGGTCATTAAAACCATGGGCTGTTATTTCAAGATGCTGCTGCTTCCATTTCCACTTAACCTCGACCATGCCTTTACGGTTCCGGAATCCGCGCTGGAATTATCTGCCCTGCTGCCGCTGATTGCGCTGCTGCTGATTATTACAGGTGCTATCATGGCATATCAGCGGGCGCGGGTTGTTTTTTTCGCGGTCGTCTGGATTTTTTTGACTTTAATACCCGCGTCAAACATTGTTTATCTTGGGTCGAGGCCGATAGCCGAGCAGCGGCTGTATATTCCATCCCTCGGCTTTTGCCTTCTGCTGGCCTATGGTATCGACAGGCTGTCCTGTTTGGGAAGCAGACGACTGCATCCATCGCGGGCGCTTATCGCCAGCGGTTTGCTGGCAGGCTTTATTGTCAGCCTGTATGCCGGCATAACCGTGCGCCGGAATTTTGACTGGCGCGACGGATATACCCTTTATTCCAGAACACTGGCCGTAAATCCACACAGCGCCAGGATACATTACAATATCGCCAACGTGTTCTGTGCGGCAAGAAATTACGGGGAGGCTGTTCTTCATTATCAGGCTGCTTTGCGTTTGAAGCCGGATTATCTCCAAGCCTATTTTAATCTGGGAATGACTTTTTATGAATTAGAACGGTACGGAGAAGCCATCAGTCATTACCGGTCTGTTTTGCGATTGGAGCCGGACAATTTCTGGGCGTTAAATAATTTAGGGGTTGCATTTTATGACAGCGGGCGTCTGGAAGAAGCCTTCGCGTCTTTCCAGAAAGCCCTGAGAGTTGCGCCAGACGATGTGGAAGCGAATTGGAATATGGGCGATATTCTGGTGGACATGGGCCGTCCGGAAGAAGCGATCGGTTATTATTCAACTGTTCTGAGATTCAGGCCTGATTGCTTAAACGTTTATAAGAGTCTCGGAAAAGTTTTCATGTCGCTGGGAGAGGCGGATAAGGCGATCGGGATTTACTCTGATGCCCTGACGTTTTATCCGGATGATGCCGGAATCCATTACGAGTTTGGTAATGCTTTGGCCGAGAAGGGCTGGTTTGAGGAGGCGATTATTCACTACGCAACCGTTCTGCGTTTACAGCCGGGCCATGAACCGGCCAGGCGTGAACGGGATTCTTGCAGGGAGACGATGGGGATAAGCGCGGACGCCCGGGACGGTGATAACGCGCGATAGCGGTATTCAACAATTCTTGGGAAGTGCTGTTTTGAAATATTGCAAAACCAGCAAGACGCTTCAGATCAGTATTATGGTGTTACTGCCTGTGGTAATATTCTGTAACACCTTTGCCAACGAATTTTTATGGGATGACCTTCTTTTAATCACAGGGAACCGGCATATCCAATACTACAAAAACATTCCTCTTTTAGTAACCCCCCATTACTGGAATGAGTTGCACCCGCTTATCGGTCAATACCGGCCGGTAAGAGCGGTCTCCCTGGCCGTAGATTTTTTTTTCTGGAGGCTGAATCCAGCCGGTTATCGTATTACAAATTTATTGCTGCATGCCGTAAATGTTGTCCTGATTTTTTATCTGGTGTCTATAATCGCGGGCAGGGGTGTGGAGGCACAAAGGGAGGCAGGTTCCGGCTGGCGCGGTTTTCTGGGGTTTCCTTTTTTAACGGCGCTTTTTTTCGCCACGCATCCGATTCATACCGAATCCATTAATCTGATCAAGAATCGCTCCGACTTGCTGGCGTTTCTTTTTTTTCTGATATCGTTTCTGCTGTTTATCAAACACTTCGCCGTCAGCGGCCGGACGTCCCGCCGGCTGCTGATTTTAGGCGCCTGGGTCTCTTTTATTCCGGCGGCGTTGTCCAAAGAGATGGCCCTGACCCTGCCCGGGGTGCTGATATTGTACGCCGTATGCTTTTTACAAGGGCCGGAACGGAAAAACGCGCTCATCCGGATTGCCCCTTATGGAGTTATTATTGCCGGTTATTTCTGGTTTCTCAACGCGTTCATCAACCCCGCCGAATCGGCGCCCCCCGGCTTTCCTTTACCTGCCGGCATCGGTCAGCAGGCGCTGACGGTCATTAAGACCATGGGCTGCTATTTTAAGATGCTGGTGATTCCATTTCCGCTTAATCTTGACCGTACGTTCGCGGTTCCGGCATCCGTGCGGGATTTGTCTGTCCTCCTGCCGCTGATGGCGCTGCTGCTGATTATCATATGTGCCATCAGGGCGTATCAGCGATCACGGGTTGTGTTTTTCTCGATCGGCTGGATTTTTTTGACCCTGCTGCCTGTCGTCAACATTTTTTTTCTCTGGTCAAGGCCGATAGCCGAGCAGCGATTGTATATTCCTTCTCTTGGCTTTTGCCTGCTGCTGGGCTATGGCTTTGACACTCTTTCCCGTTGTAAAACCAGGCGGCTGAATTCATTATGGGCCGTGATAATCAGCGGTTTGCTGGCAGGCACCGTTGTCAGCCTGTATGCCGGCATGACCGTGCGCCGGAATTTTGACTGGCGCGATGGAATTACCCTTTATTCCAGAACGCTGGCCGCGAATCCGAATAAAGCCAGGATACATAACAACCTTGGGCTTGAGTTAAGTGAGGCCGGGAAGTATGATGAGGCCATCCGTCATTATCATGCTGCCCTGAGCCTAAAACCCGATTATGTCAAGGTACTGAACAATCTGGGCTCGGCGTTAATCGAAACCGGTCGTGCCGATGAGGCTATTGATTACTATAAAATCGCCTTTCGTTTTCAACCGGACCGGAGCAAAGCCCATTTTAACCTTGGATTTGCTTTCTATAAGGCCGGACGGCATGAAGAGGCCATCCGTCATTATCAGACCGTGGCGAAACTTAAACCGGACTATCCTGATGTTCATTTCAACCTGGGGGTTGTTTTTTATGATATGGGGCGGTACGAGGACGCTATCACTCAATATTCGATTCTATTGCGCATGGAACCTAATTATGCCAGAGCGCATGTTAACCTGGGACTGGCCCTTTCCGCGGTGGATCGATCAGGGGAGGCCATCCGTCATTTTTTGACGGCGATTTCCCTGAATCCAGATTCTACGGAAGCGCATATCAACCTGGGCGTGGCCCTTGCCGATACAGGTCGCCTGGAGGAAGCCATCAGCCACTATGAAACTGTTTTGCGTCTGGAGCCGGATTGTGCCAGGGCTCATAGTAACCTGGGCGCGGCGCTGGCTAAAACAGGTCGTTTTGAGGAGGCTATCAGTCATTATTTTGACGCCCTGCGATTACAGCCGGATTATGTCGTGGCGTTGAACAACCTGGGGCTGGTGCTGGTCGCGGCAGGTCATGCGGAGGAGGCTGTCGGCTATTATCGGGCTGCTTTGAGAATCGTGCCGGATAACGCGGATATTTTTTATAATCTGGGTGTCGCTTATGTAAAACAGGGCGACTATCAGAAAGCGTCGGATTTTTTTGCGCGATCATTGCAGGTCAACCCCGAACATGCCAGGGCGCGGCAGGCCTGCAGGGAGTGCCTGGTAAATATGAAAGCGCCGATTATGACCAGGGACTGACCATAGTCATGACAAACTTTTTATCCGAAACTCGCTTCTCGCTCTGGATGCTGCTATCGGCTGTTATTCTGATGATCATCGCCCTGCTGTCCTACGCCAACGTCTTTGAAGCGCCTTTTGTGTTCGATGATAACCCCAATATTACCGAAAACCCCTTTATCCGGATAACAGATCTTACCCCGGAGACGT
>CAYSMV010000118.1:0-2529 GCA_964432245.1 uncultured Desulfobacterales bacterium | reverse complement strand
GCGCCGAGTTCTTGCAATTTAGCATTCAATGCAAACCGCGCCCCGAAAGGCTCACGAAGCGAACAGTCGGGTCTTTTTACGATTTCATCAAAGATTATGATTGACACTTTAAACAAAAAGTTCAACGCCCTTTTCCTCCCACTAATTTAGAGAAGAACCAAAAGATATAAAGAGATTGCCTGCCAGGTCTGAATTATTTAATAATACGCCATGCTGATTTTAAGATGCGCGGCCTGTAGAAAAAAGCTCTGGCGTTACGATAAGATCGGGCCTGGTGAAGTGCTGCGATGCCATAAATCGAGAATCGATAAGATGTATCAGCCCATTGATTTTTGCGGTAAAATCCGCTGTCGGTGCGGCAACGCGGTGGGTATTGACAAGGGCGGGTTTATAAAAATGATTGCCAGAGCATTCACCTGCTCCGGGACCAGTCGCAATAAACCAAAATAACAAGAGAAGGAAAAGGGGATAGCATGCAATATGAGGAGATTCTTCACCGGTGTTTCCGGTGCGGCTATTGCAAAATGCCCGGTGACTATTCGGATATCAACTGCCCGGCTTACCTGAAATACCGTTTTGAGTCTTTTTCCCCGGGAGGCCGCATGTGGCTGATAAGGGCCTGGCTCGATGGTGAAATCGAAACGGACGCGAGGCTGCAGGAGGTGTTCTTCTCGTGCGCCACCTGCAATAATTGTGTCGAGCACTGCATCTTTCCCAAGTTCAAGGATCGGATACTGCAAGCCTTTATCGCGGCCAGGGGAAAAATGGTGGAGCAGGGAACCCTGCCGCCCGCGGTCAGGGACTATCTGACCACGCTTTACCAGCACGGCAATCCTTACAAGATTCCCCGCAAAAAACGGGGAGACTGGGCCGCGGGCCTCGGTATAGATCAATATCTGGATCAGGAGTATCTTTTCTATGTCGGCGATGTGGGGTCTTTTGACGAGCGGGGCAGGCAGATCGCCTGTTCAGCGGCCGGTTTGCTCAAAAAACTGGGGCTTTCATTTGGCATCCTCGGAGCCCGGGAAGTCTCGGACGGCAATGAGGCCGGAACCCTTGGAGAAACGGAACTTTTCAATCATCTGGCCGGAGAAAACATAAAAATTTGCAATGAACTGGGCGTGAAAAAAATCGTCGCCCTCTCTCCCCACGGCTATAACGCCATGAAAAACGATTATGCTGATCTGGGCGGCCGGTTTCAGGTCTTTCATTATACCCAGCTGGTAGCTTCACGCTTGTCCGCGGCCGGGTTAACGGGCCGGGCGGCTTCTTCTTCCCTGAAAGTCACCTTTCACGATTCCTGCTATCTGGGACGCCACAATCAGGATTATGAAACCGCGCGTCGGATTCTGGGCCTTTTGCCCGGCGTCGATCTGATTGAGATGAGGCGAAACAGGGCGGACGCGCTCTGCTGCGGCGGCGGAGGCGGCAATTTTTTCACCGGTCTGACCGGCGGCGGGTCGGAAACCGCGGCGCGCGTCCGGGTGAGGGAAGCGGCGGAAACGGGCGCGGAGCTTTTAGTCACCGCCTGTCCGATATGTACGATTATGCTTGAAGACGCGGTCAAATCGCAAAATCTGGAGAATCGCATCCGGGTTTGCGAGATTTCAGAGCTGGTCCTGGAGCGGATGATTAAGTAAAAAAGATAAAAACCAGTTAGCGCGGGAGATGCCATGAACATATATGATGCCTTAAAGGATATTGTCGGGCAGGAGCGGGTATCGGACAATCCGGCGGATCTTTATCTTTACGCCAGGGATTCCGGGGCCCAGGAGCCGGGGAAAGCCGATTACGTGGTGCTGCCGAAAACGGTTGAAGAAGTCCAGAAGATCGTGCGCCTGGCCGGCAGCGGGAACATTCCGATCACGCCCCTGGGCGGGGGCCTGGCCCTGTCGGCCCTGGTGGTTCCGCGGAACGGCGGGATCGTCCTGGACATGAAAAGAATGGATCAGATCCTGGAAGTGGACGAGATGAACCGGTATGTCGTTATTGAGGCCGGCGTCTCCCAGGGGGCCTTGCGGGAATATCTAAAAAAGCATCATCCCCGCCTGCAGCATTCCACCCCGG
Source organism: uncultured Desulfobacterales bacterium (assembly GCA_964432245.1). Taxonomy (GTDB): domain Bacteria; phylum Desulfobacterota; class Desulfobacteria; order Desulfobacterales; family Desulfosudaceae; genus JBFMDX01. The sequence continues at coordinate 462 of CAYSMV010000118.1, read as the reverse complement.
AGGCGCCGCCAACCGCCACGGTTACGGCCAACGCCCTGATTCAGGGCCACGGCCATATTTCACCCCGCTACGGGGTGAATTCGGACATGATCGGCGGCCTGGAGGCAGTTCTTCCGACCGGGGAGATCGTCAGGATCGGGTCCTGCTCGCTGAGTGAAAAGTGGTTCTCAAGGGGGCCCATGCCCGAGCTGGCCGGTCTTTTTGTCGGCTGGTACGGAACCACCGGCATCGTGACCAAAATGTCGATGAAACTTTTTCCAAGGCCCGCTTTCCGGGAGGTCATGGCGTTTCAAACCGACGACATCGATCTTCTGCCGGAGGCTATATTCGAGGTCATGTATCTGGATATGGCCGAGGATTTTTTTCTGATCACCCAGGAAAAACCGGACTGGATGAACCACGCTTTTCTGGTGGTGATCGTATCCGGCCATTTTAAAGAGGAGATCGAGCTTAAGAAAAAAA
>CAYSMV010000117.1:0-3870 GCA_964432245.1 uncultured Desulfobacterales bacterium | reverse complement strand
CTTTCCGGCTAAATTGAGATAAAGCCAAAACGGGTATTTCCAAATCCATAGATATGCTTTTCAGCATTCGGCTGGTATGGGCAACTTCCTGCTCCCTCGATCCATGTTTTTTGCTTGGCGCCATAAGTTGCAGATAATCCACAATGAGCAATCCTTCATTTTCTATAGATGCCTTCCACCGCTTCACCCTGTTGCGCAAACTTAAAGCATCCAACCCAGCAGTCGGATCAATCCAAGTAAGGTGATTCGCAACCTTGCCTGCCGCCCTGGTCACCTCATTCAAATCTTTATCACTGAGATAAATGGCATCCCTGATTTCGTGACCGTCCACACCGCTCTCAATAGCCAGAAGCCTGTTGATTATCTCACGGCTGGACATTTCCAGAGATGAAACGGCAACAGGTATTGCCGTTTTTCCGGCTAACCTCCTAGCGATATTACAAGCCATTGCCGTTTTTCCTTCACCTACCCTGCCGGCTAAGATGTAAACATTGCCAGGTTGAAAGCCTGATAAATAAGTATCAAGCGCAGCGTATCCGGTAGTTATCCCGGGTCGGCATTTTTGTTTTCGTGCTAGTTTTATTTCCTCGACATAATCAAAAACCTGATTTCCTATTTTTGTAAATCCCTCAGTGGACACCTGCTGGGATGCCATTGTTTCTACCCAGGTTTGAATCTCGGAAAGCATTTCTCCGGGAGGTATCGTGTCTGCTTTGAATTGCCGGTCTAGATTGATGAAAAAATCTTGCATCTCTCTTTTAAGAGTTACTTCCTTCAATCGCTTAATATCGTTTTCAATATTTGTGGTGGTAGCCGCTGACTTATTAACATCGACAAGGTACTTGATCTCAATATTTTTCCCTTTGCGCTTCAGGCTGTCGGCAACGGACATAAAATCTACAGGATTGCTGTCTTCATCCAGTTCTGCAATGGCTAAAAAAATGCTTCGATTTCGGCTGTCTTGAAAGTCCTCTGCAAAAAGAACGTCCATCCCAAGTGCCCTGGCATCCGAATCATTTATTAAAGAGTAAAGTGTTTTTTGCTCAGTGAGTAAGGTCAGTTCTGACATTCGGCTATTTCCTTTTCTTCACGTTCTTTTTCAAGCCTTGCCCGCCGCATCATTTTTTCATGATAAGCTAGTTCCTCTTTTGTTTTCTTTTTCTTTGTTGGCGGTAAATTCCGTTTGACGATCTTCCCGGCCAACTCAAACTCTCCGGCCCTGTACCATTTCAGCCAGGAAAGATTGTGAGGTCCGTAGCCGTTTTGCTTCCAGCCCTTCATACACTTTTCAGCCCACTCCAGATCAGCCCGGCTCTTACAATCGGCATCATGCAGAACAATGGCATTTTCCGGCTTGATTGAATTTTTTGTGTTGGCGTCCAGGTCGATGTCAAACACAAGGCAATACAGGTGGACTATTGGAGGGCAGTCCGGGTCTTTAGGAATCTTGTCAATGAGAGATATCGGAGTTTTGTTTTCATGTTTTTTTGTTTTTGATTTTTTTTCAGTGGAGGGAGAGTCAACGCCTTCTACTTCTACTTCTACTTCTACTTCTACTTCTACTTCATGAAGAAATTTTTTGCTAAATTGTAAAAATTTTTCAGAATTTTTAGACAAATTCTCTAAATTTTTCGAGAATTTATTGCAAGTTGATTTTGCTAGACTTATGATTTTCTCCAACTCTTCTTTTGATAAAACGTCTGAACGGCTCTTATATTTGACGGCCTGGTGTTCCGACCAGTCGTTTATCCATATAAGTTTTTTACCGTTTATTTCGACTGAAAACCATAATCCGCCATTAACTAATTCATCCCTATAGCCTTGCACGTCTTGCTCTGAGATTGATTCATCAAGTGGAAATGCTAAGCTTATAAGTTTGCGAATGTTATCAAAATAAAAGCCATTATCGTCTGAATGCAGCCAGGTGCAGATATTCAAGTAACGGGCGTTAGTAGTAACAGAACAGACTTTCGGGTTTGCCGGATATCCTGGTTCGATCATTCTGCGCTTTGCCAACGTCGCCTCCTCATTTTTTATGGCCGGGCAGGGGTGCTGGAGGGGTGACGGCTGTGGACCAGCCTAACGGACACCCCCACCCGGCGCCTGATTTATTTATTCAGTAGAGACATTCGCCTCCAATACCTCAATTGTTTTTGACAATGCTTCACCGCTCTTAATATGCTCTCCGGTAAATCTGAGAACAGTCCAGCCGAGTAACGCCGCCTCGTTGTACTTCTCACAGTCGGCAACAAAGCCGCTGCCCCTGGTATGCCTGCCCCGGCTCCACACACCGCCCTCGATCTCGATTGCTAGTTTCTTTTCTGGGAAAGCAAAATCAAAGCGCCATTTTCTTTCAGGGTGAAAGCGGTACTCGCTTACATATTCAGGTATACTGCCAGCCTCATAAGCGTATACCAGATATAACTCAAAGGCCGCTTCCAGTTTGCTTTTCTTTGAATTAGTACGCCTTGTTTTAATCGCCATTATACCCCCTGTTTACAGTGTTATCAGTGGACCGGCCCGGAATTAAACCGGGGTCTTGAAAGGTCCGGCCCCCGGTTATTTAAATTAAACGAGTTCCTCGTCAAGATCACCGTTTATCAGTATTTCAACCCGCTCTATAGCCATAAGTAAATCGATAAAATCCTGAACCAATAATTTACCAATTTCTGTATTTATGTCATAGACCTTGCCGGTGATATAATCCAATTCACTTAGTGCCTCTTCCTGCTGTTTCTTATTCATAGTTTCACCATCTCTTAGCGCATCCCTCAGCCGCTGTTGTTCTGTCTGTTCACTCGCACTATTCGGACTGAAATCTGGCAAGTGAATTCGGTACACTTTGCACCTGTTTCCGTCCTTCCGTCGGAAAGAAGTGATATGGCCTTTCCGTTCCAGTGACTTCAGTATCCTGTTGACAGAACAAAGACTTAGCCTGGTAAATTCTGCGATCGTTTCTTGCTTCGGATGCGCAAGGCTTTCAACATTGGAATGGCTAATCAGGCAATTCAGAACGACACATTCCAGAGTATTCAGATCGGGAGGGAAAAATTGCCACTTCAAACACCTGGCCCACTTGCCATTATAGAATTTCACCTTTTCTATCTTGTCTTTAAGTTCTTGATTCTCTGCCTTGAGGTTGCGTATCATCTCCTTCCACAGTTCGGCCTGCGCTTTGTGCTCTTCCTGCTGTTCAATCAGGTCATGATAAGAGTTGCAGGCTGTGATGACGTATTCTGGATTGTAAATATATTGCATATGGCTGTTATCCATAATAATATAGTTGCCAAAACAATTGATAATTTTGTTTGAGCCGCTATGTTTTAGTCTCCACGGCAGCCCTAGCCGCTCTTTTTCTTCACTCATCATTCCTCCTCCTGATCTCGATGCAAATTTTGTCTTCTGTCTCCCCGATCTCCACCTCGACCGGGATGTTCTCATTTTTCCACTTCGGGACATGGCTTAGAAAGCCCTCGACCTGACCCTGCAACTCAAAGCCGAGTGTGCCCATCCTTACGATTTCAGCCTGGTAGGTTTTCGTTTTCATTGCCGGACTCGCTTTCTTCCCGGATAGCCGCTACCAGCATTGATAGATGCTCATCCCACGACGCACTCTTCGCTGCATTATACGCCACTTTATACGCCGCACTCTTCGCCCCACTAATCGCCACACTACACAACGCACTCTTCGCTGCATTATACGCCGCACCCAACGCCGCATCATGCGCCGCATCTAACTCTTGCGGTGTGGCTTTTCCATGAGCAAATTTTCTAGAGACTTTAATCGCTTCCCAGCTCCGTTCGTCCGGCTCTCTGCCGGCCGCTCGCTCCCTGAGTAAGCACTGCTCAGCGATATCGCAGGCCACCAAT
>CAYSMV010000116.1:0-3031 GCA_964432245.1 uncultured Desulfobacterales bacterium | reverse complement strand
GGATGCCGGCAAAAATCATCGCCATGGGGCCGATACCGGTCAGCGCTTCCGGATAAAGTTCCACGGGCACCGGGCTTCCGGCCAGAAAATCCAGGGCATTCTCATCACGGGCCACCTGTTCGGCAAACCGGGCCGCGTCCACCCGGGCCGATTCCACCTGGGTCTGAACCTGATGAAGCTCCAGTCTGGTGGCCAGCCCGACTTCGTAACGGTGATGAATCAGGTCATAAGCCGCCCGCCGGGATTCCAGGGTGGACCGGGCCAGTTCAAGGTTTTCCCTGTCCGCGGCCAGGGCCAGCCACGTCTTGGCGATCTCGGATATCAGCAGGATCTGGGCGGCGCGACAAGCCTGTTCCGTGGCCAGATATTCTTCCAGGGCCTTTTTCTTCAGGCTGCGGATGCGACCGAAAAAATCCGGTTCCCAGGAAGCGATGCCCGCGTTCACCTCGTATTGATCAATGGTAATCGCCCCGATATCCCCGCCGAACGTAGACGAGGGGATAACATGCCGGCCGCCTTCAGCGGTCGCGGCGATCGTGGGCAGCAGCTCGCTGCGGGTAATCCGGTACATGGCCCTGGCCCGTTCCACGTTCAGGGCCGCGACCCGCAGATCACGGTTGTTCTCCATCGACATTGCGATAAGTTTCTGAAGCCGGTCATCGGTGAAGAATTCCCGCCAGCTCAGATCCCCGGCCAGGGGCGAGGTTGCTTCGCTTCCGGTTTCACCATAGGCCGCTCCCTCCGGCCAGGTTTCCGGAACCGGGGCCGCGGGCCGGTTGTATTTCGGTATCATGGTACAGCCGCTGAAAAAAGCGACTGTTATCGCCACAGTCGATAATATTCTTCCTGTCATATTATGACGCCTCCGGAAAAGTCACGGCCGTTGAACCGGACGCTTGCGTTTGCGCGTCTTTCTTTTTTCCGAACATTTGAACCACCATCATGTAAAAAAGAGGAATGAAGAAGATCGCCAGAAACGTAGCGGTCACCATCCCGCCCAGAACGCCGGTACCGATAGCCGTCTGGGCGCCGGCGCCGGCGCCGGCGGCCAGGGCCAGGGGCAGGACGCCGAACCCGAAAGCCAGAGACGTCATGACGATGGGGCGCAGCCGCAGCCTGGCGCCTTCCAGGGTCGCCTCCAGCAGGCCCATGCCCGATTTGACCCGGATGATGGCGAACTGAACGATGAGAATGGCGTTCTTGGTAGTCAGGCCCAGCACCGTCAGCATGCCGATCTGAAAATAGACATCGTTCGGAAATCCCCGCAGCATGGAGGCCGCCACCCCTCCGATGACCCCCAGGGGCAGAGTCAGCATGACGGAAATCGGAACGGTCCAGCTTTCATAAAGCGCCGCCAGGGACAGAAAAATGACGATCATGGAAAAGGCGTACAGCAGTCCGGTCTGGGCCTTGGCCATGCGCTCCTGGTAAGAGAGTCCGGTCCAGTCAAAGCCGATGCCCCTGGGCAGTTTTGAAACGATTTCCTCCATGGCGGTCATGGCCTCTCCCGAACTTTTTCCGGGCGGCGGTTCCCCCCAGATGTTCAGGGCCGGAAAACTGTTGAACCGCTCCAGCCGCGGCGATCCATAAAACCAGTAACCGGAAGCAAAGGCGCTCAAGGGCGTCATCGAACCCGAAGCGTTACGGACATAAAGCTTGTCCAGGTCTTCCGGCAGCATGCGGTAAGGGGCATCGGCCTGCGCATAGACCCGTTTGACCCGTCCGCCCTGGATAAAATCGTTCACATAGGCGCTGCCGAAGGCCGCGGAGATGGTGTTGTGAATGGAGTTGATAGGAACCCCCAGGGCGCCGGCTTTTTCCCAATCCACGTCGATATGATACTGCGGCACGTCTTCCAGGCCGTTGGGCCGGACCTTTGTCAACCGGTCATCCGCCGCGGCCATGCCGAGCAACTGGTTGCGGGCCGCCATGAGCGCCGTATGGCCCAGACCGCCGCGATCCTGAAGCTGGAAATCAAACCCGCCGGCCTGACCCAGCTCAACGACCGCCGGCGGCGGAAAGGCAAATACCATGGCGTTGCGGATTCTCGAGAATTTGGCCATGGCGCGGCCCACCACGGCGTTAATTTTCATGTCCGGACGGTCGCGCAGCTCCCAGTCCTTGAGGTGAATAAAGGCCATGCCCACATTCTGCCCGGCCCCGGAAAAACTCCGGCCGGCAATGGTAAAAATGGATTTAACGACTTCCGCCTCGTCCTTCAAAAAATGGTCGCGGATCTGGGTCATGACCGCGTCGGTCTGCTCCAGGGTCGATCCGGGCGGCAGCATGGCCTGGGCGAACATGACGCCCTGGTCTTCATTGGGCAGATAGGCGGTCGGCATGCGCTGGAAAAGAAATACCAGCCCCGCCACGATCAGCAGATAGATGAACAGAAAGCGGAGTCTTCTGGCCAGAACCGCTCCCACCAGGGCCTGGTATTTGTCCCGGGTCCAGAAAAAAGCCCGGTCAAACCGGCGGAAAAAAGGCCGGAACAGGACAAAGGCGTTGTCCGCCGGTTCATGTCCCTTGGGCACGGGTTTGAGGAGCGAGGCGCACAGCACCGGGCTCAGAATCAGGGCCACCAGCACGGAAAGCAGCATGGCCGAAATCACGGTGATGGAAAACTGGCGGTAAATAACGCCGGTGGAGCCGCCGAAAAAGGCCATGGGCCCGAATACCGCCGCCAGAACCAGGCCGATGCCGATCAGGGCGCTGGTGATTTCCTCCATGGATTTGGCCGTGGCCTCACGGGGGGAGAGCCCCTCATCGGTCATGATCCGTTCCACGTTTTCCACCACCACGATGGCGTCGTCCACCAGCAGGCCGATGGCCAGCACCATGGCGAACATGGTCAGCATGTTGATGGAAAAGCCGAATATTCCCAGCACGGCAAAGGTACCAAGAATCACCACCGGCATCGCTATGGTCGGGATCAGGGTGGCCCGGATATTGCCCATGAAAAGATACATGACCAGAAAAACCAGGAAAACCGCTTCAAACAGGGTCTTGACCACCTCTTCGATGGCTACTT
>CAYSMV010000115.1:0-4624 GCA_964432245.1 uncultured Desulfobacterales bacterium | reverse complement strand
GGCGATTTCATCTTCCATCTGCAAAAACCGGCCGCCGATTTTCGGCAGGGCCGCGGCCAGATATTCGGCGATTTCCGTGGAGGGCGTTATCGGATACCCGGCGAAAAAATCAAGGCCGGCATACAAAGCCGCCTCGGCGCAGGCTTCATTGCCCTGAACAAATCGGATCGTTCCGCTCATAAGCCCCAACTCTTTTCCTGAACGGTAATGGCTAAATCCGGGCATCTGAATTCACACAGCCGGCAGCCGATGCATTTGTCCGGAAACCGGGCCATGGCCTTGCCATCGGCGTCCGCGGCCAGCACCTCTTTGGGGCAGAAACGGATGCAGATGCCGCAACCCTTGCACCAGTCCCGCTCGATGATATGCCGGTATGTTTTTTCAGCTTCAGCCATTTAAATGAACCTGTTCATCGCTTCTTCAATCACGGATTCGACATTTTCCGGGGTAATGCCCATCCTGGCACACAGGGAACGGGCCCGCTCCATCCGCTCTGGATCGTTCATGTCATCCAGAGTATGAAAATAGGCCAGCCGCCGGCCGACCTGATACAGCATTTGCCGTTCCGGCGCCATCTCCAGGAACCGACGCACGGGCGCCATCATATTCTCCCTGTCGCCCGGCAGGACGCCGTCCACCTCTTCAAAAAGGTTCAGGACATGATCGCTCTTAACGGTGGACGAAATGCCGTTAAGATGATCCAGAAACAGCAGCAGCTCTTCGGCCATTTCAATATCCGTGCACTTTTTAAACCGGCCGGCCATGTATTCCTCATGCAGGGGCAGTCCCGGCGGAACGGCCAGAGTCCGCAGGCGGATAAAATCCGGATTGATCTGATTGAGCGCGTCCGCGGTTTCCCTGGCATGCTCCACGGACAGGTCCTGGCCGCCCAGACCGGGCATGACATATTCCGAAAGCTCAAATCCGGCGGCCTTGGCCTTCTGCCCGGCCTTGATATGCCCGGCCTTGTCGACGCCTTTTTTTACCATTTCCAGCACCCGGTCGGACCCCGACTCAAGGCCGATATGAATCCGGTTTAAACCGGCCTGTCTGATCCGTTCCAGTTTGTCCTGGGGTATGCGGGAGACGGTATGCGAGCGCGCGTAAGAAGTAACCCTTTCCACATGAGGAAAACGTTTATGAAGGTGTTCCAGGATATCGATCAGATGCTCCGGCTTGATGATAAGGCTGTTGGCGTCCTGGAGAAAAACCGATCGCATGCCCGTGCTCAGCCAGTTGACGGCGGCATGCAGGGCCGATTCTTCCGCCGTCTTCAGGTCTTCGGCGATGCGGTAAAAATCCCGGCGGCTGATTATTCCTTGCTGATCCGCCGCGTTTTTCAGACGTTCGATGCAATTAAAGACCGCGTCGATATCCGCCTTGACATGCGCGGGGTCCCGCAATGAAAACCGGGTTCCCTTGTAAACCGGGCAGAAGGCGCAGCGATTCCAGGGGCAGTTTCTCGTCACCCGGATAAGCAGGCTGTACGCTTCGCTGGGCGGCCGTATCGGCCCCTGCTCAAATCCCTGATATTCATTTGTTTTTCTCTCAGCGGCCATGTCTGATTTCTCAAAAACATATCGTGATTCGATTGTCAATATATCATACTGCGACGCAAGATCAACAGCCGGTTTTGGCGTACGCCATCACGGGTATTTTATGAAAGCGGAGGGGACTTTATTGTCCATGCTTTTTTGTGTTATGGTGTTGTCGTTTACTGGTGCTGAATAAAAAATTATTGTTTAGGGGGAAGCCGACCATGATCGAGCTCAGACAGGAACACCGGATGATTGAAAAGGCCATACGGGAGTATGCTGAAAAAGAAATCATGCCGAAAATTCCGGCCTTTGAAAGCGGCCAGGAACTGCCTTTTGATCTGATGCGCCGGATGATGACCGATGTCATGGGCGCCGGCTGGATCAGAGACTCGCTGAACAAACGGGCGGACAAAATGGAAAGCGGCCAATGGGATGCCGCCAGGGCCAGGGGAGCCATGGACGTCATGGAAGGCATGGATCCGCTGCTGGTATCCATCGTCCTCAAGGAACTCTCCCGCGTCAGCCCTGGTTTCTGCATGTCCTGGGGCGTCAGCGTCGGGCTCTGCGGCGGCAATATTCTTGAAAAAGGCACGCCGGATCAGATCAGAAAATATGCCGTGCCGGTCATCACCATGGACAAAATCGGGGCCTGGGCCCTGACCGAGCCCGAAGCCGGCTCCGACGCTTTAGGCTCCATGATAACCACCGCCAGAAAAGAAGGCGATCATTATGTAATCAACGGCAGTAAAACATTTATAACAAACGGTCCTTACGCCGATATTTTTCTGCTGTATGCCAAACTGGACAACGGTCAGCCCGCCCCGGAGCAGGTGCCGCATGCCTTTATTCTTGAACGCGGCATGAAAGGTCTTTCCACCGGCAGCCCGTTTAAGAAAATGGGCATGAAGGATTCGCCGACCAGCGAGGTGTTTCTGGATGAGGTGGCGGTCCCGGCGGAAAATCTTCTGGGAAAAAAAGAGAAGCAGGGCGGTCGCCGGGAAGTGCGGGAGTCGCTGGGGGAGGAGCGGTCCGGTATTTGTCCCATGTGCCTGGGAATTATCGAAAAATGTTATGAGCAGTCGGTTAAATACGCCAGAAAACGAAAACAGTTCGGCCGGCCCATCAGCGAATTTCAGGCCGTTCAGCTCCAGATCGTCAACATGTATCTTCATCTTCAACATTGCTGGGCCATTGTTCTCCGCCTGGCCGAAATGGCCCGGTCCGGGAAAAAGGATATGGCTTATGTCTGCGCCACCAAGGCCTATGCCGCTAAAGCCGCCGTGGAAGTGGCCCTGGACGCTATCCAGATTCACGGCGGATATGGGTATATGGAAGAATACCATATCGAAAAGCTCATGCGTGACGCCAAACTGCTTGAACTCGGCGCCGGCACGACGCATATCAACCTGCTGACGGCAGCCAGGCTGGAACTGGGAATAAAATCCCACAGGGAGTAAGAGAAGAAATGATCTGGCAGGTATGGGCGGATATCGCGGTCGGCATCGTGATCCCGGTTATAGCCATTATTCTATATAACAGCGGCCGCATTCCGGGCCGTCATCTCTGGTTGATGGCGTGGGGATTCGCGGTCGGCGCCACCTGGGAATTTTCATTCTATTTTCTGGGCGAGGGCGTCCACGCCATGAAAACCGCCTGGCCCATGCCGATCATCACCCTTCATCTCTGGCACACCATCTGGGACGCCGGTCTGTTTATCGTCGGTTACTGGCTCTGCCTGGTCGTTTTCAAAACCCCGGCGTGCTGCACCCGATTCCGCTGGTCGGAGCTGGGGATCATGTGGCTCTGGGGAGGCGCCCAGGAATTCGTGGTTGAACTGCTGGGAAACGGCGTGATCTGGGAATACCAGGTTCATTCCTGGAACCCGATCTGGATAACGATCAGCGGCCAGGGCTACACCATTCTGCCCCAGCTGATATGGGCCGTGGCGCCGATAGTTTATTATCTGGGCGTTATCCGCATCAACCGGGTGCTTATCAGGCCGTGATGAGGATGCCTTGATTTTTAGGCCGGCATGTCCGTATTAAGTGCTTAAGTTAAAAACAAAGGGTTACCGATAAAACGCCTTGATTATCCGTAACCCTTCTTTTCTATTCTGGTGCCGGAGGGCGGAGTCGAACCGCCATGAAGTTGCCTTCGGAGGATTTTGAGTCCTCTGCGTCTACCAGTTTCACCACTCCGGCATCAATCAGAACTTATAAAAAAAGCCGAAAACCTTGTCAATAGAATTGCCGGGATATTTTACGGCTTTTTAAAAAACTGATTTTTGCGCGTTTCATCTCAGTCGTTCAACGCCGAAAAAATATCGGCCGCCGGAACCATCCCCTCCCGTAAAACCCGGGGCGGTATTACGGTAATATCCACCACCGTTGATCCTTTCCCCCCCTTCAGCCTGCCGGCATCAAGGATAAGGTCGGGCGGCTCAATCAGCGTTTCACTCAGCCGTACCGGGCTGTCAATTCCCGGCTGACCGGAGATATTGGCGCTGGTCCCCGTTACCGGGTTGCTCAACCCGTTGACCAGCGCCCGGGCTACCGGGTGTGCCGGAAGGCGGAGTCCGATTTTGCCGGAGCCCGAAGTCAGATATTGGGGAAGCGTTTTCCCGGCGGGAAAAACTAAAGTTACCATGCCGGGCCAGAATCTGTCCATAATCCGGATGGCTTGCTCCGGGACATCCGCCGCCAGCCGGGCTATTTCGTCCCGATGCCTGACCAGCAGCAGAATCGGTTTGTGCGCGGGCCGGTTTTTCATCCGGCGGACTTTTTCCACGGCCGATGGATTGAAGGCATCCGCCGCCAGCCCATAGAGCGAAGATGCCGGGAAGGCCACCACGCCTCCGGATCTAATTATCTCGCAGGCGGTCGCGATTAAATCCGGATCCGGATGCCGGACGTCTGTTTTCCGGATGTTATGACCGGGTCTCATTGAGCTGTTTTTCTTTTTGTTCCACCTCGGCGGCCATTTCCTTTTTATAGTTATTAAGCTTATCGGCCAGATTCGTGTTGGACAAAGCCAGAATCTGAACCGCCAGCAACCCGGCGTTTTTCGCACCCGGCGTGCCGATGGCC
>CAYSMV010000114.1:0-8400 GCA_964432245.1 uncultured Desulfobacterales bacterium | reverse complement strand
GGTGAGACGACGCTCACACCATCCAAAATATGCCTCCTCAAATCTCATCCGTCTGGTCTCCTGTAGCCATTGCGTCCGGTTCATCTGCTCACCTCCTTTGGAGAAACATAAACCGGACAATTTATGTGCTACAACACCGGACAGTTTATGTGTTCTCTACATTGTTTGGTCTAAAAATTGACCCGCGTCTCTTTTTATGGTATAATTCTATTTTTAACGTAACGCGAGTTCGGTTTGAACCCGTTCATAACAAAGGGAAAAATGGACAAAATTACCTATACCCTGGAAAACGAGGTGGCGGTCGTCTCCCTGAACAGCGGAGAAAACAGATTCAACAATGATTTTCTGGACGCTTTTTTATCCGTCATGGATGCCCTGGAGACAAAAACCAGCGCCCGCACCATGATCGTGACTTCTTCTCATGAAAAAATCTTTTCAAACGGTATCGATCTGGACTGGCTTTCCGGGTTTATCAATACCGGCCAGATCGGAGAAGTGAAAAAATTTCTTTATAAACAGAATGAAATGTTCAAACGGCTGGCTACTTCTCCGCTGGTTACCATTGCGGCTATCTCCGGTCATGCCTTTGCCGGCGGCGCCATACTGGCCTGCGCCTTTGATTTCCGGCTGATGCGGTCGGACAGGGGATTTTTCTGTTTTCCGGAAGTGGATCTGGGCATTCCCTTTCTGCCCGGCATGCTGGAGCTGCTCAAATCGGCCATCCCTCTTTATAAAATGGACGAAATGCAATACACGGGATGCCGTTTAACCGCGCAGGAGTGCGAAGAGCATCATATCATTATCAAAGCCTGTCATCGCGATGACCTGATGAAGGAGGCCATGGCATTCGCGAAGAGGTTCAATAAAGAAAGAAAGACCATGGGAGAGATGAAACGCCGCATGAACCGGCACATTGTCCGGGCCATGGAAATTGAAGACGTGGAGTATATCGAAAAAGGACGACTGATATAGCCTTTGCATGGTTTAAAAAAAGGAGGAAGTGATGAGCGGTGTCATGGAGGCGATAATCAACAGAAGAAGCGTCAGAAGATATGAAGACAAAGACGTTCCGGAGGAAATCGTCAAAAAGCTGCTGGAATCTGTCCGCTGGGCCCAGTCCTGGGCCAATACCCAGTGCTGGGAGGTGATCGTCGTCCGCAAACAGGAGACGAAGGATCGGCTCAGCGAAGCGGTCTTAAAAGGAAATCCGGCCCAGAAATCCGTGGCTACGGCGCCGGTAGTCCTGGTGCTGTGCGCCAGGCTGAAGAGTTCAGGCTATTACAAGGACGTGGTCACCACCAAGTTCGGCGACTGGTTCATGTTCGATATCGGCATCGCGGCTCAGAATATCAGCCTTCAGGCCCAGGACATGGGGCTGGGAGCAGTTGTCATGGGACTGTTCGATCATAACAAAACCAGCGAAATCCTCGGTGTGCCGGAGGGATATGAAGTAGTGACCATGATCCCGGTCGGCTATCCGGCCAAGCCCACGAGCGCGCCAAAACGCCGGGAAATCGAAGAGTTTACCCACTATGAACGGTTTTAACCCGAACTTTTTCTGACATTTTGCTGATAATGGAACTGACGGCTTTTTTTACCATCCTGTCGTTGTCTTTTGTTGTTGCCCTGACCGGCGCCATGGCGCCCGGCCCGCTGCTGACTTATACCATTGCCAAATCAGCTCGCTCCCGCAAACGGGGATACCTGGTGGGATTTTGGGTAATCGCCGGTCACGCCCTGGTGGAAGCGGCGATTATCCTGCTGCTGCTGGCCGGTTTTTCGATTGTTCTGCAAAAGGAAGCGGCCGTCAAGGTCATCGGGGTGACGGGCGGCGTCGTGCTGGTTCTGTTTGGTGTGTCGATTCTACGGGACTTGTACCATAAAAAAATTCCCGATCAATTCAATAAAGAGACGCCAAACCCTGAAGATGCCGGCATCCAGACATCACTCAAACGACTGGCCGGCAATCCTGTCACCGGCGGAGCGCTGGTGTCCATGTCAAATCCCTACTGGTGGATCTGGTGGGCCACCATCGGCTTTGCTTTCATGATGGAGTTCAACATATCATTTGACAATCCTTCGGGTTTTGCCGCTTTCTTTATCGGTCACGAGGCCGGTGACCTGGCCTGGTATGTCCTGGTTTCCATGCTTTCGTTCTGGGGCGTGCGCCGGCTGAATAGAAAAGTCTATTATGCAACTTTGGCCTGTTGTGCTTTTTTCATGGCGGGATTCGGAATTTATCTGGGCGTATCTCCTTTCATGACCGTTGTTTGAAAATATTAAAACTGTCTGCGGGGTATTTGTCCGGTCTGATAAAATCTTTGTCGATACAGATATGTTTGTCTTTATTAGCAAGAACAATCAGTTAAAAAAGGAGTGGTTTTATGAAATCGGGTAATGTTCGGGCTCTCCTGATGGCGGTTTGCTGCCTGCTGGTCGCGTCCGGGGCGATGGCCGCGGAAGAAATTGTTATCGGTCATCCGGCCTGCCTTTCCGGAAGTTTTGCCAAGTCCGGGGAACAGGCGGTCGGCGGTATTAAAGCCTGCGTCTTCTGGGTAAACAATACGTACGGAGGAATTTCTCTGAACGGGAAAAAATTGCCGCTGGTTTATAAACCTTATGACTGTGAATCCAAAAGCGCATCTGTTACCAGCCTGATTGCCCATCTGATCAGCGTTGAAAAGGTTAATGTCATCTTCGCTCCATACAGCTCTGGATTGACATTGCACGGCGCCCCCATAGCCGAAAGTCAGAAAATGCTTTACATGGATCATGGCGGGGCCAACAATGAAATTTTCGAGCAGGGATTCTATTATATCGTGCAGAGCATCTGCCCGGCAAGCCTTTACCATAGAGGGACACTGGACATGATCAGAAAAATTGATCCCCTGGCAAAACGGGTGGCTCTGGCATACGAAGACAGCGAATTTGCCGGGATGATCATGCGGGGGGCTGAGCAACATGCCAGGGCTTTGAATTTTCAGGTTGTTTTTAAACAGGCCTATCCGCGGCAAACAGTTGATTTTACAGCTTTTCTGTCGAAAATGAAATTGACCGGGCCGGAAGTCATTCTGGGGGGCGGCCATGTTGAAGACAGCGCACTTCTCAACCGTCAGATGGCGGAGCTTGATCTGAATGTTAGTGCCCTGTCGCTGATCGCGGCTGTTACGCTGCCGGCTTATTACCCGACTCTGTCAACAATAGCCGAAGGAGTGATGGGCATCTCTCACTGGGAAGACGGCGTTAGCTACTCTGAAGCTAAAGCCGCAAAAGCCGGTATGAGATGGATCGGACCAGACGCGACCCAGTTTTTAAAACTGTTTCAGATGGCGACAAGCGAAAACAGTGTTCCGGATTATCGCGCTGCCATAGCCGGCGCTCAGGTGCTGGCTTACGTGCTGGGCGTGGAAAACGCCAACAGTCTGAATTCGGATAAGGTACGAAATTCTCTGGACAGGCTGACCTTCATGTCCTTTTACGGCAAATGGGATATAGATAAAAACGGCCTGCAGGTGGGACACGACATGGTAAACCTGCAATGGCAGAACGGCAAACAGGTCATTGTCTGGCCTGAGGAAGCTCAGACCGGGAAAACAACTTATCCTATGCCGGCCTTCGCGAAAAAGGCCGAAGCAGAAGCAACCGCGCATTAGTAACTGCTCTATTCGTATTTATTTGTTTTACAACGTTTATTTTGTTTTCCTCCATTAAACTGCGAACTTGCTCTCTTTTTTTGCAAGCGTAGAATTTTTTATTGACAATTCTCAACCGCCGGACTATAAATACCGTTCATAAAATAATTCTGCCCGGGCCTCTTTGCTTTTTTTATACTGATAACATCAATCAACGGGGTAAAAAATGAAAGACGTTTTTATTATCGGTTCGCACATGATCAAATTCGCCAAATATCTGGATAAAAGCATCAAGGACCTGGCCGCCCAGACAGTGCTTGGTTGCCTGGAAGACGCCGGTATTGAAAAGAAAGATATTCAGTCGCTCTGGTTTTCAAATTCCGGCTGGGGGTACGCCAAGGGGCAGGATTCAATCCGGGGACAGGTGGCCATGCGTCCCATCGGCATCGACACAATCCCGATCACCAATGTGGAAAACGCCTGTGCCAGCGGATCCACGGCTTTTCATCACGCCTGGCTGGAAGTTGCCTGCGGTTTGTATGATATTACCATGGCGGTTGGCGTGGAAAAGCTTTACAGCCCCAATAAGTCAGCCATATTCGCGGGATTCCTGGGCGGTATCGATATCGAGAACTGCGTTAAAATCGCCGAAAGCCTGTCCGTCTATTCACTGACCGAAGAGGAGAAAAAAGCGCTGGCAGCGTTTAAGAAAAAATACCAGCCGGCTGACAACAATAATAAAAAAACAAAGAAAAAGAAAACCATCAGGGAACGTTTCAGGGATACGAGAGACAGGATTACCGTGGCCATCATGCTGGGTGAAAAGCTGGGATATGACGTGGTAAAAAAAATGAGCAGGCTTTCCGCCGGCGATCATTCCCCGTTCATGGATGTTTACGGGTTTGCCGCCCGCCAGCACATGAAAAGATACGGCAGCACCATAGAACAATTGGCGGTCATCGCCTCCAAGAATCATTTTAACAGCACTCTGAACCCGAATGCCCAGTATACTTTCGAGGTTCCCGTGGAAAAAGTGCTGGCCGACCGGATCGTCAGCTACCCGTTGACCAGATCCATGTGCGCGCCAATCGGTGACGGTGCGGCCTCGGCTATTCTGTGCTCGGAAGCGACGGTTAAACGTCTGGGCCTGTCCGGCCGGGCGGTCCGGGTGCGGGCCTCCATCCTGGGATCCGGGCAGGAAAAACCTTTTGATTCCGACAAGCCGGATATCGGCGCCCGGCTGGCGAAACAGGCCTATGAAGTATCCGGTCTGGGACCGGAAGACATGAACATGGCCGAGGTACATGACGCCACCGCCTTCGGCGAACTGGTCCAGGCCGAAAATCTCGGTTTCTGCCCCCGCGGCGAAGGCGGCCTGCTGGCCGAATCCGGGGCTACCCGACTGGACGGCCGCATTCCCATTAATACCAGCGGCGGGCTGATTTCCCGGGGTCATCCCATCGGCGCCTCCGGTTTGGGGCAGCTTTACGAGCTGGTTTCCCAGCTCCGGGGCGAAGCCGGCAAAAGGCAGGTGAAAAACTGCCGGCTGGCCATCGCGGAAAACGGGGGCGGCGCGCTGGGGAGCGAAGAAGCGGCCATGTGCATGCATATCCTGGAAGCACCCGCCAGATAAACAAAAAAAGCCGGGCTCATAGCCGACAGCCCCGGCGCGGCCCGAAACCGCAAAAAAATGGCGACACGTGAACCAATCAAGGAGTTTGACCATGTCCAAAAAAGATCAAACGGAAAAACCGGATTTAACCAAATGGACGCCGGTGGAAGAGGTAATCTTCAAGCGGCGAAGCATCCGGGCCTTTAAAAAAGAGCCGCTGCCGGATTTCATGATCCGCAGAATCCTGGAAGCAGGACGATTCGCCCCCTCGGCCGGCAATGCCCAGCCGTGGAAATTCATCGTGGTGAAAAGTCCCGAAGTCCTGGCGGCAATGGAGAAAGACGCCATTAAAATAGCCAAGCTGTTGATGTGGTTTATCGATTATACCCGCAGCCCGTTGCGGAAACTTTTCTTGAAACCGTGGGCTAAATTTGTCATCCGCATGAACTACAATGAGCTGCATCCGGTCCCCATGGGCCTGCTGCGGAGCATTGCCAATGATGAATGCCCGGTGTTTCACCATGCCCCGACCCTGATCCTGCTGCTGGAAGACCGGCGCGGCGTCTCCAACCCGCCGACCGATATCGGTATCTGCGGCCAGAACATGGTGCTGGCGGCGCACAGTATGGGGGCCGGTACCTGCTGGCTCGGCATGGTCAAGCTGCTGATGTATTACCCCAAATGGAAAAAGAAATTCGGCGTCAAGTATCCTTATCGATTGAACGACTGTATTGCCATAGGCTGGCCCAAGGTCAAGGCCGATGGCCCGGTTCCGCGGGAAAAACAGATGGTACAGTGGTTTGTCGGCGGCCTGGAAACGCCGCCCAGAATAGAAATGCAGGGGGAATGATGAAACATTTAAGCGTAAAGCCCTGGACAAAGATACCCGATTACATCAATCCGGACGAAATGACGACCGGCCTGCTCGCATTTGATGAAAAAAAATGCAAGCGATGCGGCATCTGTAGCTTCATCTGTCCGGCCCGATCCATTAAAAACGATAAAGGCCCCATGAAATGGAAGGACGGTCTCCCATGGCTTTCTTCCATTGAACCGGGAATTACCAATTGTATCTCCTGCGGCTGTTGTCTGGCCGCCTGTCCGGAAGGCGCCATTACCATCGAGCGCTGGTTCAACCCCGGATTTTTTTATCAACGGCTGTCCCAGTCCAGCGAAATGGTTTATCCCAAGCTACACCTGGAAACGGACCCGGCACCAAACGAAATTCCGCAGGATCCGGACCCGGCCATGCTGCATCCCGCATACGGCTGGCGGGAAAAATTAGGCATGCGTAAAAACAGCCTGCAAGTCGCCGGCCAGGCCCTGTGGGGCATCGGCTCTTTCTTCGCCAGAGAGGCCCGCCGGGGCCGGCTGCTGACGACTCTTAAAAAAGTGACGGGAAAGACGGCGGCGGATATCTCCTGGGCTGATCTGCTGGAAAGAAATGCCGCCGAAGTCCCGGACAAGCCTTTCCTGATCTATCGCGACGAATCTTACACCTATCGGGCCATGGATGATAATGCCAATAAGATCGCCAACTTCCTTATAGAACAGGGAGGGGAACAGGGCCGGGGCGTGGGTATCTTCATGAAAAACTCCCCCCGTTTCCTGGATGTTTTCTTCGGCTCTCAGAAAATCGGCATGTATTCCGTAACCATCAACCCGGAGCTCAAGGCCGACGGCCTGGCCTATGTCGTCAATCACAGCGATATTGATCTGCTGGTGGTGGAGGCGGAATTGCTGGCCACCATCGCATCGGCCATCGACAAATTCGAACGGGTGAAAACCATTATCGTCGACGATATTGAACAGGAGGCTCAGGGGACAGCCGTTCCTGATGGAATGGTCCGCTTAAGCAGCGCTTACACGGATTTTTCATCGCGCAACCCGGGCATCGGCTATAAACCCGGAGATATCTGCATGATCATGTACACCTCCGGCACCACCGGACCGCCCAAGGGCGTCGTCTACCGGTACAACAAGACTTCCGTTACCATGATGTGCCTGGCCGCCCATCTTATGCTGAAAAAAAGCGATGTTTATTACACTGCCTTCGCGCTCTGTCACGGCAACGCCCTGTTGACCACGACCACCATGACCATGGGGATCCAGGGCACCATCGCCCTGGCCAGAAAATTTTCCGCCAGTCGTTTCTGGGACGATATCCGCAAATACGAGGCCACGGTCTTTAATACCATCGGATCGATTATTCCCATTCTCATGAAACAGCCGGGAAAACCCACCGACGCCCGGAATAAAGTGCGCTACGTGGCTTCCGCGGGCTGTCCGCCGGACATGTGGAAGCCTTTTGAAAAAAGGTTCGGCGTCAAGCTTTACGAGGCATACGGCGCGGTCGACGGCGGCGGCAAGGGGATATTCAATTTCGGCAACGCTCCGGTCGGCTCCCTGGGCAGGATTCCCCGGATGATCAAATACCGGCTGGTGGATGAACGGGGCAACGACGTGCCGGTCGGCGTCCCCGGAGAGTTGCTTTTTGAAGCCAAAAAAGAAAAAAGCCGGGTGGAATACTATAAAAACGAAGGCGCCTCGGAGAAGAAATCCGGCGACGGCTGGCTGCATACCGGCGATCTGGTCAAAGAGGATATCAACGGTTTCGTCTATTTTGTCGGCCGCAATACCGAGTCCATGAGAAAAGGCGGAGAAAACGTATCGGCCTATGAAGTGGAACAGGTCATCATGGATCACCCGGCGGTGGAGGAAGTGGCGGTCTATGCCGTGCCTTCCGAGCTGGCTGAAGACGAAATCATGGCGGCCGTCCGGCCGGTGGAGGGCAAAGCCGTTGACCCGGCCGAGCTGATCCGGTTTTTGTCCGACAAACTGGCCAAATTCGCGGTTCCCCGGTACATCCGCATCGTCGATGAATTCCCCAAGACCAATTCCCACCGGATCATCAAGCGGGTCCTGGAAAAAGAAGGGGTAACTAAAGACACATTTGACGCCAGCAAAGCGAAATAGCGGTTTAAGAAGGGAAAACAGCATGGTATCAAAATCGGAAATAAAATCCCTGCTGGTAAGAGCGCCTGCTTTTGACGACATGTTCGTCAGCCTTAACGCGGCGCCGAAAATGCCTGCCGCCATGATCAGAGAAACCCGGCAGGTGGTAGCCCTGGCCCGGAAATTCAACGATGAAGTAGT
>CAYSMV010000113.1:0-2112 GCA_964432245.1 uncultured Desulfobacterales bacterium | reverse complement strand
TCGATCTGGGCCGTCCCGAGGTGGCGAGTTTCCTGAAACCGCCAGAACGGCCGGCGCATAACGCCGGACACTGGCGATGACCTCTTCGGCGGCGTCTTCCCCGCCAAAATGGGTGATATCCCCGGCCAGCAGCGCCATATCAGCCTTTCGCAATACCGGTTCCAGCCTGCCGACGACTTCGCGTCGCCCATGAATGTCAGCCAATCCGATAATGACCATTATCTTCTCCCTTCTATCAGAACGTCGCGCCGATTTTTTTATTGATTTTCATGCTTTTTGTGGTAATAAAAATTAAGGGGGAACATCTTGAACTTAATATTATTTTGATCCCATGCGCGGATATTATATTATTTATAATCCGATTACCTATGATCTTATGCCGCTGGTTGACAACACGTCAACGACCATGATCGATGTCCTGTCTTATCTCACCAACCGGGACGCTGCCGACATAAACAGCGAAAATTATTTAAAATTTTTAAATTTTGATCAAGCTAAAATAAGACACGGCCTAAACGAGTTTTTTGGTTTTGAGAATTACGCTACTTACTATATCGCTAATCAGGTAGCCATAATCGATAAAGACGTCGCGATTCATATTGTCGACGGCAGAAGGAAAAAAATCAATGATATTATTGAGCAGCAAAGCCGCCTGCCCCTGGCCGTTTTTATCACCTGCATCAGCGCCAATTTTCCGGTGGCGGCCCTGGTCGCCATCGTCCTGAACTACGCAAAGATTCCGGTAATTATCGGCGGCATTCATGTTTCCTCCGTACCCGATGACATTGATAAGATAGTCAAGCCCTATGCTCCCCATCCGGAACTCATCGCCCAGGTCAAGGGGCCGGGTGATTCGAGCGTTATCCGTGAAATTCTGTCCGACCTTGGAAACCATTGTCTGAAATCCGAGTATGCCGGAAAGATCACCCTCGAAGACGGCGTCTGGGGCCGGGAAAACATCCATCTTTTGCCGGAAATGAAGGTGCCTTATTTGAAAAAGCTGCCGCTTATCGGTCACTATTTTTATCATGTTTCCAGGGCTAAAGTTGCCGCCCCTTACCTGGGCTGTCCCTATTCATGCAGCTTCTGCTCTATCGCGGCTCTGCCGAAGAATCAACGCAAATTCACGAGCCGCTCCCCGAAGGATTTTGTGGATGAAGTCGAGTTTTTTCAAAAGGATGGGGTGACTTATAAAAACCGGTTTTACGTTTTTCTGCCGGATAACATGCTGCTCAGCAGAAAAAAACTGGAAGAAATTCTCGATGAAATCATCAGAAGAAAATTAAAAATAAATTATCTGGTGCAGATTTCCATTGAAATCGCCGATGACCCGCATTTGATGGAAAAAATGAGGCGATCCGGCTGCTGTCATTTTTTTATCGGTCTGGAGTCGCTTAACCTTGATAATTTAAGGGCGATCTGCAAGCCGGTCGTCAGGCAGATCGAAAAACAGCATCAGGCCGTGCCGGATTATTATGCCGGCCAGATAAAAAAAATTCACGCGCAGGGCATATCCATGCACGGAGCCTTTATTACAGGCCTGCCTTATGATTATTTTAATTCCCTGGACGATCATTCCGGAGTCGATGTAGCCAGGTTCTGCCTGGAAAACGGGATCACCCTTCAGGCCACCGTGTTGAACGATTTGCCGGGGTCTAAAAATTTCCGTGATTCCCAGGAAAAAAGTACTTATATTTACGGCCGACAGGGAACCATGCCTTATTTTTGTTCTCTGACCACCTCGGATCTGATGGAATCAAACCGGCAGATACCGGCCTCCCTGAAAAACAGCCCCCTGGTTACTTTTTTCATGATGTACGATACCCTGAAGCGGGTTTGCAATACCAGAGCAGCGCTTCGTACCGGCCTTTACTCAGGCTGGCGGGCATTAAACCATCCCACCAGAAACGGCAGCAGCAGCCTCGGGGAAAGGATCACGGACTGGCTGGCGGGCACCGGCACCCATCTTGGCGTCAGCGCCCATCTTGATCATGTTTCCTCCATGGCTTACTCTAACAAGAAAACCGGTTATATCGGCTGTTTTGAGCGGCTGTATAACAGGGAAAATGATCCTGAAGTTAAAAGCATGTTTCAGGAATATGTTAAACAGTT
>CAYSMV010000112.1:0-4188 GCA_964432245.1 uncultured Desulfobacterales bacterium | reverse complement strand
GACACAATTTTTTTAGAAGAGATCGGAAACGATCTGTCTCTGTTTCTGGCGTCCTCTTCCACCAGACTGTCCTGCCATAAAGCAATTGATCTGGCGGCGCAGAAAACCTGCGGGAACAGGCGGCAGGCCGCTTTTTTAATCAATCGGCTGGTGACGGCGGGCCTGTTCCGGTATGTTTATGATTGCGGGCAGAGCTTTCTGGAAAAAAACTATGCGGGCGTGGTCCGTTTGTCCGACAGGGTCATGATAGCGCCTCCCGGGATCAGGGTCGCGGTTCCAAACGGAACGGTAATCGTCCGAATCATGCCGGGTGCCGCTTTTGGGGACGGCCGCCATCCAACGACGCGTCTTTCCGTCCGGGCGGTTGATTTTGCTTTGGCAAAAGGAAGCGCAACGATTAAGAAGAAAAAAGCCCTTGATATCGGCACCGGCTCGGGTGTGCTGGCTATAACCGCCGTATTGCTGGGGATGAGCAGGGCGCTGGCGACGGATATTGATCCCTGTGCCAGAAAAGAAGCGCTTGAAAACATTGCTGAAAACCGCCTGAAAACCAAAATTGTGGTTCGCGACCAGCCCCTTGAGAAAATAAACGGTCGGTTTGCGTTGATTATATGTAATTTGAGGCCGCCGACGTTGATCAATTACGCCGGGCTGATCGCGGAGAAAACAATAAAAAACGGCCTGGTGGTTCTTTCCGGTTTAAAAGAAGATGAATACGGCCGTCTTGTGGCGGCGTATAAAAAAGGTTTTGACCGCCTTTGGCAGGAGACCGAAGGCGGCTGGTGCGCGATCGTCCTGCGGAAAAGAAACACAAAAAGCGGGCAGTTCTTATAATCATACAAGCGATGTGCCCGTCATCTCAGCCGGCGGCACCAGCCCCATGATTTTTAAAATGGTCGGGGCTATATCTCCGAGCTTTCCTTTGGGCATATCGATTTTTCGGCGCTTGTCGTCAACCAGGATCAATGGTACCGGGTTCAGCGTGTGGGCCGTGTGAGGGGCGCCGTTTTCATCCAGCATCTGTTCCGCGTTGCCGTGGTCGGCGGTGACCAGGGCAACGCCGCCATGAGCGATAAATTCGCGGATTACCTTGCCTACGAAGCGGTCTATGGTTTCACAGGCCGAGACCGCGGCTTCAAAGACACCGGTATGGCCGACCATATCCAGATTGGCGAAGTTGACCACGATCAGATCGTGTTTTTTTAATCTTATCTGTTCTAAAAGCGCTTCGGTAACCTGTTCGGCGCTCATTTCCGGCTTCTTGTCATAGGTGGCAATGTCCCGGGGAGAGGGAATCAGTATCCGTTCTTCGTTTTTAAACGGGGTTTCGATGCCGCCGTTAAAGAAATAGGTGACATGGGCGTATTTTTCCGTTTCGGCTATTCTTAACTGGGAATAGTTTAGAAGAGAGAGCGCCTCTCCGAGAGTATGGGTGAGATATGTCGGCGGAAAGGCGACCGGCAGATTCATTGTTTTGTCATATTCGGTCATGCAGACAATGTCGCAGAGTTCGGGCCGGGTTTTTCTTGAAAACGCCGTAAAGTTTTTTTCTGAAAAGGCGCGAATAATCTGCCGCGCCCGGTCCGAACGGAAATTAAAGAAGATAAGGCCGTCGTTCTCGGAAAACAGGCCGGTCGGGGAGCCGGCTTGGTCGCAAATCACCACCGGGGCCACAAATTCATCGGTTTCTCCCCGGAGATAAGCGTTTTGTACGGCAACGACCGGGTTCGTTTCAGCAACCCCTTCTCCCCGGGTGTACAGTCGATAGGCCTTTTCCGTTCTGTCCCAGCGCGTATCGCGGTCCATGGCGAAATAGCGGCCGCAAACCGTGGCGATGCGGGCCCGCTTAAAAGAAGCCAGAAAATTTTGCAGTTTTAGAAGATAGGCTTTTCCGCTGTCCGGCGGCGTATCCCGGCCGTCTAAAATAGCGTGAATAAAAACCGGTATTTGTTTTTCGGCCGCCATTTCCACCAGGGCCTGCAGGTGATCAATGTGGCTGTGAACCCCGCCGTCGGAAACCAGGCCCATAAGATGAAGCGCGGCTTTTCTGGCCTTGACGGAGTCCATGACGGAGGCGAATATCCGATTGTTAAAGAAGGAACCGTCTCTGATGGAAAGGTTGATGCGCATCAGGTCCTGGTAGACCACCCTTCCGGCGCCGATGTTGAGGTGACCGACTTCGGAATTACCCATATATCCTTCGGGCAGACCGACTGCTTCACCCGAGCAGAGGAGCCGGGTATGAGAATACGCGGAAAACAATCCGTCAAGGTTGGGGGTGTCGGCGGCCAGGACCGCGTTTCCTTCCAAAGAGGGGTTTATCCCCCATCCGTCCAGTATCATCAGCATGCAGGGTTGCCTGGTTTTCAACATAATTTCTGGTCTCCTTTTAAAGGCTTAAAGGCATAAATCAGTTTGAAATATCAATTCGTACGGCATCCGACCAGAGACCTTCTATATCATAAAAAGCGCGGACGGATTCATAGAAAACATGAATGATCACGTTTCCGTAATCAAGAAGAATCCATCGGCCTTCACCCAGGCCCTCGGTTGATAGCGGTTTAATACCCTGTTTTTTTAATATTTTTATAATATGGTCCCCAAGCGCGGCAACTTGTCGGCTGGAGTTTCCGCAACAGAGGATGAACACATCGGCAATGGACGTAAGCCCTCTGACATCAAGCAGCACGATGTTTTCGGCTTTTTTTTCGGCAACCGCTGACAGGTAGGGAGCAAACTCGGCAAGGATATCGGTCGTCATTGATAGAGGCTCCTTTTTTTAATAAAGTGTTCAACCGCTACCGGAAGCATCGTGTGGACCGGACGGCTGTTTTTCAGGCGGCGGCGGATTTCCGTGGAAGAGATGGTGACAACCGGTCTTGTATGAAAAAAGATCGGCTGTAAGGAGGGGTGGATATAACATGATTTTTCCGGATAAAAAGTATAGGCGTCGGATATTTTTAATCGTATAAAGGATTCCAAGGCGTTTTGTCCCGATTGTCCGGTCACCTCGCGGTTGATAACGATAAAAGGAATTTTTTCTATCAAGGACAGATACTGTTTCCAGGTGTCCAGCTCCAGGAAGGCGTCCAGGCCGGCGATAAAAAACAGCTCGGTTTCAAGGGGCAGGGTTTTTAAAAAATAATCTACCGTATCAATCGTATAGGACCTTCCCCGGCGTTTCGACTCGGCATCAGAGACAATGCACCGCGGCGAATCGGCGAACGCCAGTCGAGCCATTTCAAGACGCAGGGATATCGGGGCCATGAATTCAGAGGTCTTGTGGGGGGGATCGGCGGCGGGGACAACGATTATCCTGTCCAGGGCAAAAGAAGTCATTATGTCGGCTGCTATCATGACGTGTCCGGAATGAACCGGATTGAATGTACCGCCGAAAAGGCCTGTTTTCATTTAGCGCCTTATTCTCTTGTCTGCCCTTCACCCATTACAACGAACTTGGCGGTCGTCAGCTCTTCCACGCCCATTGGTCCGAAGGCGTGAAGCTTTGAAGTACTGATGCCGATTTCAGCCCCCAGACCCAGCTGACCGCCGTCATTAAACCGTGTTGAAGCATTAACCAGCACCACCGAGGCGTCGGCTTCTCTTAAAAACCGCCGGGCTTTGTCATAGTCACGGGTGACGATTGCTTCCGTATGGGATGATCCGTATTGCGCGATATGCGCCAGGGCCTCGTCCATATTGTTAACAATTTTTATGGCCAGGATCAGATCCAGATACTCCGCGGACCAGTCTTCTTCGGTCGCGGGCGCGGCGGTCGAGAGGTGTTGCCGCGTTTTCGGGCAGCCTTTTAAAAGCACGCCGGCGGATTCAAACCGTTTCGCCATTTCAGGAAGAAAGGTTGCCGCTATTTTTTCATGGACCAGCATTGTTTCCATGGCATTGCACACGCCCGGCCGCTGCACCTTGGCGTTAAAGCAGATGGATTGAGCCATTTCCGGGTCGGCCGCTTCGTCGACGTAAACATGACAGACCCCTTTGTAGTGCTTCAGCACCGGGATCGCGGAATGCTGAACAACATGCCGGATCAGCCCTTCTCCACCCCGGGGAATGATAAGGTCAATATACTGCTCCTGGGCAAGGAGACAGGTGACGGCTTCGCGGTCGGTTACCGGCACGAGCTGAACGGCCTTTTCCGGCAGGTTTGTGTCTATCAGCGCGTGACGAATG
>CAYSMV010000111.1:0-2689 GCA_964432245.1 uncultured Desulfobacterales bacterium | reverse complement strand
TGCACGACATCGGCAAAAACCTGGTTGTCATGTCCCTGGAGGGGGCCGGATTTGAAGTCATCGACCTGGGCACGGACGTTTTGCCGGAAACATTTGTAGACGCCATTGCCGCCCATCATCCCCGGGTGGTGGGCCTGAGCGCGCTGCTCAGCACCACCATGACGGGCATGGAAAATACGATCAAAGCCATTGAAGGAGCGAGGCTGCGGGAACAGGTCAAAATCATGATCGGCGGCGCGCCCGTTAACCAGACTTTTGCGGATAAAATCGGCGCCGATTTTTACGGCAAGGATTCCGTGGCCGCCAAGGTATTCGCGGTGCAGTCGCTGCGGGAACAAAAAAAATAATATTCAATAACCGAAAAAATAAGCGATGAAAGGTGACCGGGAAAAAATGTTCGCTCGCCTGACGGCGCGGCTAAAAAACTCCGCCGGACAGGACGCCCTGGACCAGGCCACGGAAGACCTGCTTGCCGCCATGACCCTGGCGGAAAAAATCCGCCAGATGTCCGGCAATGCCAGCCTGCTGGACTTCGCCATCATGCTGATCCGGTATAACCTGTCAACCTATGACTCCGGCGGAAACAGACGCCTGGGCATTCCCGCCATAAGGTTTACCGACGGACCCCGGGGCGTTACTGTGGGCCACGCGACCTGTTTTCCCGTATCCATGGCCCGGGGCGCCACCTGGGACCCGGCCCTGGAGGAACGGGTCGGCCATGCCGTCGGGGTGGAAGCCAGAGCCCGGAGCGCCAATTTTTTCGGTGGCGTATGCGTCAACGTACTCAGGCATCCGGGCTGGGGCCGGGCCCAGGAGACTTACGGCGAAGACCCTCATCTGCTGGGTGAAATGGGCAGTGCCTGCATCCGGGGAGCCGGGCCCCACGTCATGACCTGCGTCAAGCATTTTGCCTGCAACAGCATCGAAGAATCACGGTTTTACGTCAACGTCAAAATCGACGAGCAGGCCCTGCGCGAAATCTATCTGCCCCATTTTAAAAAATGCGTTGACGCCGGCGTTGACGGCGTCATGAGCGCTTACAACCGCGTCAACGGAGAGTATTGCGGCCATAGCCGGCGCCTGCTGACGGATATCCTGAGAAACGAATGGGGGTTTGACGGATTGGTCATGTCCGATTTCTGCTATGGCCTTTATGACGCCGAATCCGGCGTCACCGCCGGTCTTGACCTGGAAATGCCGTGGACAAAATATTACGGGAAAAAACTAAAGAAACGGGTCGAACAGGGAAATATTCCGGCCGCGATCATCGACCGGGCGGTGTCGCGCATATTGCGGACCAAGCTTGACTTCGCCCGGCGCGACAAATCCCTGCCTTACCCGAAAGAAAAAATCGCCTGCCCGGAGCACGCCCGCCTGGCCTGGGAGGTCGCCTGCAAAAGCATGGTCCTGTTGAAAAACAAAAACCAGGTGCTCCCCCTGGATCGTACAAAAATCAAAAGAATCGCCGTGCTGGGCCGGCTGGCGGACAAGGCAAACCTGGGTGACATGGGCAGCAGTCGCGTCCGGCCGTCGTACGCGGTGACGCCGCTTGAAGGCATAAAAAACAGGGCCGGCAAAAACATTACAGTCCTGTCTTTCACCGGCAAAAATCCGGCCAAAGCCGCGCAGACGGCAG
The DNA here is from genome assembly GCA_964432245.1 of uncultured Desulfobacterales bacterium. Lineage (GTDB taxonomy): Bacteria > Desulfobacterota > Desulfobacteria > Desulfobacterales > Desulfosudaceae > JBFMDX01. Next base: position 1,053 of record CAYSMV010000111.1, on the reverse strand, counting down.
CCAAAGCCGATGTAACGATCGTTGTGGCCGGCCTTACCAATCGTGAGGAAGGGGAATATTTCCCGCGCATCCGGGGCGGCGACCGTCTCGACCTGGGCCTGGGCGAACGAGACAAAGCGCTGATAAAGGCCGTAGCCCGACAGAAATCGCCCTGCGTGGTTGTTCTTGAAGGCGGCTCGGCCATTAGCATGGAAGACTGGCAAGAGGATGCCGACGCCATACTCATGGCCTGGTATCCCGGCATGGAGGGCGGCCATGCCCTCGCAGACGTACTGTTCGGCGATATCAATCCCGGCGGACGGCTGCCGATTACTTTTTTTAAATCCGCGGATCAGCTTTTCCCGTTTGATAAAAAGGCCCCAAGCGTAACCTATGACCTTTACCATGGCTATCGCTTTGCCGATATCAGGGGAGTGCGGCCCGCCTATCATTTCGGATTCGGGTTGAGTTATACCCGGTTTTCTTATTCCAGACTGAGACTTACCGACTCCAGCCTGCCGGCGGACGGCACACTGACCGCCAGCGTGGATGTCGCCAATGTCGGAAAAAAAGCGGGCGATGAATTGGTGCAGCTCTATGTCGAGTACCCGGCCGCTGATATGCCCCGCCCGGTCAGGGAGCTGAAGGCCTTCAAGCGGATATCTCTTGCCCCCGCGGAAACAAAGACCGTGGATCTGACGGTGGGTATCAGTGACCTGGCTTTTTATTCGGCCTTTCGCAGGCAATGGGAGGTCGAGCCAGGGGATTATACCATCCGGGTCGGCCCGTCATCGGATCCGGAACACTTGAAGCTGTCGCGAACATTTACCGTTTCTTAAAAAAACAATCTCCCTGATTCTTCATGCGCTTCCTTATAAATTCAACAGTTTTGCCAAGCGAATCAGTGTCTGCGGCTATGCCCCGGCCAGACGGGAAGGACCGGTAAAGAATGTATCCGCCTTCATATCGCGGGCGGGAATTCCATTCAACGAAAAATTATGGGTATCTCTAAAAATTAGAATTTTGGTTCGAGGTCAAGGCGTGCGAAAATTTTAACCGGAGGAATACATTGAA
>CAYSMV010000110.1:0-9858 GCA_964432245.1 uncultured Desulfobacterales bacterium | reverse complement strand
GTAAAAATACTGGAAAACGCCGGCCGGAAATTCGATTTTACGCCTGTCTACGGCCATGATCTTCAATCCGAGCATGAACGCTACCTGACGGAGAGCCATTTTAAAAAACCGGTTATTGTGTTTGATTATCCCGCTGACATCAAACCTTTTTACATGCGGCAGAACGATGACAATAAAACCGTGGCCGCCATGGACGTGCTGGCGCCCCGCATCGGAGAAATCATCGGCGGCAGCCAGCGGGAAGAAAGGCTGAAGGTGCTGACCGCCCGCCTGGAGGCCATGGGGCTTGATGCCAGGGATTACTGGTGGTACCTGGATTCCCGGCGGTTCGGCAGCGTCCCCCACAGCGGTTTCGGCCTGGGGTTCGAACGCCTGCTGATGCTGCTGACCGGGGTGTCCAATATCAGGGATGTCATTCCTTTTCCCAGGACCACCGGAAGTATTGAGTTTTAAACCGGTAGAGCCTTTTTGTCGGCTTCTTACAAGGCCTGGACTTTAAAAATTCTGGCGCACTGTTGTCCAGAATAATTTTTCAACGGTCTTACGGGGAAGTTCTTCCTAACAGGCCAAACAGGACTTGGCCTTATGGTAAAAGTGTTACTGCGTCGGCGGGGTGAAACCGGCTTTTTTTGTCAGTGCCCGGAAAAAACAGGCCGGTCTGGGAACCAGCAGAGGCGTATTCTGCCGGTAAGCCCGGTATTCTGCCCCGAATTTTTCCATCAGCTCTTTTTCTTCCACCAGCAGCAGGAACATAATAACCCATATCCATTGGCTTATGGTAATAATGAGAAAAGAGCCCGGGTGCCCGATGAAAAGCCCCAGGGAGGTCATGAAAACGCCCACGCCCAGATGATGAGGATGCCTGACGCATTGATAGATATCGGTAGTGATCAGCCGGGTGGTGCCGCCCCATTCCACGGGGGCTCCTTGATTTTTAAGCAGTTTTCCGGTTTTTTTTAATGGAAAATGCGCCAGAACCATGCCGATCAGTCCGGCCAGGCGTAAAACCGGCGGAAAGGGTTCGGTTTTTAAAATCAGATCCGTAGCGATCCCGGCCACAACCGATATGCCTGCCAGGATAAGCCACATGATAAGACGCCTGCGACATATAGACATTTTTTCTCCTGTATTGATTCAACAAACCGGCGGTTTTGCGCTGTTGTTTTTCTGCTTTTGCGTTTAGAATAAAAAAAAATCAACCGGAATTCAAACCGAATCCGTTTGGGACCAGATATATGAGCAGCCCATACTGGATCAGAACCCTGATCAACAAAACATTTTTTGCGCGGTTTTTTATCTCCAGGCTGACTCATTTCAGGCCCTTTGGCCGGATTGTGGATCAGATGCTTTTTAAGAACGATGAAGTTTATTATCTGCCCCAGGACCGGGTGATTAAAATCGACAAGGCCGTGGAAGAACCGGAAAGCCTGGCCGCGCCTTCGCAGGTGGTGGACCATTTTATACGCAACGCCGGCACCCACTGGATCATGAATTTCTGCATCTGCCGGGACTCCGCTCAATGTAAGAATTATCCCATCGAATACGGCTGCATTTTTCTGGGCGAGGCGGCCAGGCACATCAACCCCCGATTCGGCCGGCTGGTTACCATGGAAGAGGCCCTGGCTCATGCCCGTCGATGCCGGGAGGCCGGCCTGGTGCACCTGATCGGGCGCAATAAACTGGACACCGTCTGGCTGAACGTCGGGCCGTCCGAAAAGCTGATGACCATCTGCAACTGCTGCCCCTGCTGCTGTCTGTGGAAGGTCCTTCCGATCATCACCCCGGTTATCAGTTCCAAGGTATCCCGCATGCCGGGCGTTCACGTGGAAGTGACCGACCGGTGCACCGGCTGCGGAGTGTGTGCAGGGGATGTCTGTTTTGTCAACGCCATTGCCCTGGAAGGTGACCGGGCGGTAATCGACCAGGCTGAATGCCGGGGATGCGGCCGGTGCGCGGCCGTCTGCCCGAATGAGGCCATTAGGGTGGTTATTGACGATAAGGCCTATATTGCCAGGGCTATCGAGCGCATTTCAGAGCTGGTTGATGTTTCGTAATCACCGGATAATACCGCCCCTTTGATTTTTTTTATAAATCATGGTATTTTAATAAACAGTCGTATAAATTACGGTGTTCTATCGAATAAATTACGGTGTTCTATCGAAGCGTTGATTTGAAATAGCAGTAAATTAAGTCTGTTATCTTTACGGGTCACGACACGGGCAATCAACACAGAGACCTGTTTTAAAATTAGCATCAAATTTTTGCAGTAAGGTCGGGTGGTTTCATGAGAAGGGTATTGATCGTTGACGACACAAAATTGGCGCGGAGCTTTTTATCCCGGAAGCTGGAACCGTTTGCCGATGAATTTACCGTGCTTACCGCGGAAAACGGCAGGGATGCGCTGGAGCAGGTGCAGGCCGTCAAGATCGACCTGGTGATAACGGATATCGAAATGCCGGTGATGGATGGCTTTGAGCTTCTGGCCAATCTGAACAACGATTACCCCCAGGTTCCGGTTTTCGTCATGACGGCCAAGGGCTCGCCGGAGATCGAGCAGCGGATCGACGCCATGGGCTCCCTCAGGTATTTTGAAAAGCCGATGGATCTTGATGCCCTGGTAGCCGCCATTCGTGAGACTTTTGATGCCAGCGTTGAGGGGAAAGTGCACGGCATCAGCCTGGCTTCTTTCCTGCAGCTGGTCGGCATGGAAAATAAAAGCTGCACGCTGCGCATTAAATCAGGCGGGCAGATCGGGCAGCTGTACTGCCAGCGAGGCGAGTTGATTGCCGCCGAGACAGGCAGCCTGTCGGCCGAGGAAGCCGTTATTGAGATGGTCAGCTGGGAAACGGCGGCGATTGAAATTTTGAGCCTCAACAAGCAGAAAGAAAAAGAGATCAAACAGCCGTTGATGACTATCCTGATGGAAGGGTCGCGCCGGAAGGATGAGAGGGAAGCCGCGAAAGCGACAAAAAAAGAGGCTTCCAGGCCGTTGCCTGCTGAAAAGGCGGAAAAGCAGCGGCAAAAAATCGACAGCGGCAACGACGAAATCGATCCTTCCTCGCTGTACGAGTGGGAATAACGGGACGCAAACAGTTTTTTATATCAGCATCGCCAGCCCGGGGAACCGCGATTTGATTTTTTTTGCTTCTTCGGGATCGTTTCGCAGCAGACGGAAATCAGAAAAATCGAACCCCGGGGCAACGGTGCATCCAACCAGCGTATACTCCCCCGTGGTCCGGGCACCCTGCCAGCAGCCCGCCGGAATCGCCGCAAAAGGCCGACGCTCATCCCTGACCCCGCCCAGCAGACAGGCATGGTATTTTCGCCTTTCTTCGTCAATCCAGAACAGTTCCAGATCTGCCCCCTCGTAGTAATGCCAGAGCTCATCCCGGCTTATCCGGTGCAGGCGGCTGAACTCACCGGCCGTCAGCAGAAAGTATATCTCGGTTACGGCGCTTAACTCCTCCTGGCTGTCAGCCGCCTTGACGAGCCGGCCGGAGCGGAACACCTCGCGAAAATACCCGCCCTCGGGATGATGCTTCAAGTCCAGTTGATTGATCAGTTCAGACGCGCGCGGGTTCATGGATTTCCCTTTCCTGATTGTGATTTGACATAAACAGGGCGGCCGGTATCGGGGCGCTCTAATAATGCACTGCCAGCCAGATCGTTTCGCCCGCGGGATCGGTCCATTCCACCCGATGTTTCACATGCGGGGCAATGTTCAAGTAATCTCCGGCCCTTAAAATCGCGATATCGTCCCGGTTTTCAATTTTCAGCCCGGCGCTGCCCTTTACCACCAGAACAAATTCGTTTTTTTCCTGATCATACCAGAAGCCGGCTGATGATGCCTGGCCGCTCGACACGATTCGTTCTATCTTGACGTTGTCCGTTGAGCACAATGGCTCAAAAATTTCTGTCGGCAATTCTTTTGGTATGCCCTCAAACAGCGATCCTGCTTTTATTGTTTCCTTCGGCATTCCACCTCCGAACTGGTAAAAGGTCTAGCCCAATATTTCATGAAATTTTTCGACACAGATAAATATTTATATTAAATACAAGCTGTTGCGGTAAAACCCAAGCGTTTTTTGAAAATACAAACCGTCATGAACAGATTGATAAATTTTACGCCAATTTCATGTCGAAAACTTTCATCCTTCGGGCGAGTCACCTTGACCGCATCCGCTGTGTTGCAGGCCGCTCGCGGTAGATTTACTACTGCTTCGCGTCCTGCGCCTTGCGGCTGCGATCAAATCGACTCGTGAAATATCCGGCTAAGCCGCTACCTCTGGTGAATGGCCCGGACAGGCTTAACCTCCGGACCTATTTCTCATGCATTTTTATCTGCATATCTTTTTTTATCTCGTCCTGTAATGTTTTTTGCACAGGTGACGTTGGCAGTCTGTGCTCCTTGGGTATAACGGGCTCTTTTTTCTCTATCCCTAAGATTCGTTTTATCTCTAATTCAAAAGAAGCGGTAGAGAAATTACCCTCAGGCCCTGAATTGTCATATGCTTGAATAGCGATGGTGTTTTTCCCTTCACAGAGGCCGGTTATATCCGCGATGTACGTAGAGCCATGATGAGGCGTTGTTCTGCTCGCAACCTTTCGCCTGCTGAGGTAGTATTCCACTTTTTTTACTCCTGTCAGATTGTCACTTACCTCACATGAAACGACCACTCTGGCCGGAATGGTTGAAGTAGAAATCTCGAATGTCCTTGGTGCCGTGACGTCAATCTCCGGAGGAGTGATATCAACGGTAAAACACCCTGCTTCGCTCCAGGCATCCCAGCCGGTGATATCAACGAGCCTCTGCCTTACCCGCCAGCAATAGGTCCCATCGGAGAGGTTACGGGGAGAAACAAGTGAATTGCCGGTGGTGGATGCCTGAAAAACCGTGGTGGAAAAATCCCGATGGTCCGATACGACAAGCTCGGTTTCGGTATTAAAACTCCGCGGTCCCGACCGCCAGGAAAATCTCGGGATCGTCGTCCTTAAAATCGCACCGTCTTCGGGGCTGACTATCATAACCGGAACAGGCGTGATCTGGATCCAGAATGTTTCAAACTTGTCCGTGGAAGACCACCGTTGTTCCGTATTTTTTTTACATAGTACCCGCCAATAATACCGGGGCCCAACGGGTAAATCTTTTCTTGGGATATAACTGGCCTCGGCTATATCGGCTTTATCAAGAACCAGAAAACGAAAATCAGGATCAGTTGAAACCTGAAGGCGATAAATCACAGTCGGTAAGCTGCTGCCTTCCCACGAAAACTCCGGTTTGGTCCGGTCGATTAATCCTTTCGGATTATATAGCTCTGGATTCCACCCGACACTTTTGGTTTTAAAACTTCGTATTCCACTCCATCCACCCCACCCAACATCATCTTGTGCTCTCACCCGCCAATAATACGTTTCACCGGCTTCCGGTACATGCACCCGGGTGGTTCGGCCCGTGCTGTATTGATCCGATAAAAGTTCTCCAAACCCGCGATCATGAGCAAGTTGAAACTGATACCCTGCACAATAGGAAGGATCGGAATGCCAGTTGAAATACACCAGTGTTTTGTCTAAAGTCTCACCTTCATCAGGGGAGGTCAGGGTAACTCTTGCCGCTGATGTAGTTGAAAGATCAACGCGAAAATTTCTGACTTCGCTCCATGGCCCCCATCCAATCCTATCCCTCTTTCTTACCCGCCAATAATACGTGGTATGAGAGCGTAAATTGACAGGTGAATGAAACTGATCGATTTCCCCTGAAAGGTTGTCTTCATTAATGGTTGCGGTGGCGAAATGAGAGACATTCGAGACTTGTATATGAAAAGCATTGCCTTGATAGCCGCTGTCCTCCCACCGCCATAAAGGTGTGGCGCTATGCAGGACTGCCCCATTCTCGGGTTCTCTCAACATCACCTGGTTTGGAAGTTCGCTGGTTTTATGAAAATTCCATGTATCGCTCCATTCACCATATCCGGCTTCATTAGTCGCCCGCACTTTCCAATAATATCGTCCATCAGGCTCCCTGAAAGGGACAGAAACGGAATTGTCGCTGGGGAAAAGGCGTTTCACTACCCGGGAACAATCTTCCTCGTCTGATAGCAGGACCATATAACTGGTGGCAGTAAGAACGGGGTTCCAGGTCAATGTTACCGGACTAGAAACACGTATCCCTGAGGCGGGATGTTCCAAAAAAACCTTTGGCGGCATACCTAAAAACACATCAAACCGTCTAATCTCACTCCAACGGCCGGGCATTCCCATCTCTTCGGGATTAAACCATATACACTCATCGCATATATCCTCAAATCTCACCCGCCAATAATACGTCTGCCCATACTCCAGCTCCACGGGCAAAACCCATCTTCCTACTTCATTTACCGTAAGCTCATCTTCAAACAAGAGGATACGAAAGGAAGTCTCCGCTGATACCTGGATTCTGTCTCGGTGTTGGCCATAATGACGGGCATCCTCCCAGACAAATGTGGGCCGGGTTAGAGATAAACGGGCGCCATCCTCCGGTGATATCAATCTGGGCTTAGGAGGAGGCCATACTTTAAAGGTGTTTACCACGCTCCAGTGACCTCTACCATGTTCTTCGATCACCGCCAGGACACGCCAGTACCACACCTCGTCATGAAGGTTTTGATGTAAATTTTCAGGCGTTTGATATGATGTGGATTCAACACGTTCATTGATTTTTAATATTTCAGTCCGAAACGGCTCGGGTGGAAATTCGTGATCGTCCACCTGAATAAGATATGAGGTTGCCCCCGCCACCGGCTGCCACCGGAACAGAGGCCGTGCAGGTGCGATCAGCACTTTTCCATAAGAAGGCGAAACCAGATCGACCACTAAACCGGACGCATAACCTGGATGAGGCGTTAACCATAGACCTGCCGCTAAAAGAAACGCGAAGCCGATTATTGTTTTTTTCATTTCTCATTCCTCCAATAGCATAGGGGCGCGTATTGGAAATAATATTTTCATTATTCTCGGTCTGATCCCCCCAAATCCGCCCCCTTGTTCGGGTAGGGATTTTCAAAAGCAGAAAAGATATTTTAGCTACAGAATCTGGTTACCCTGGTAAAAGCATGCTCAGGATTGAAAGAGAAACAGGTGCATTCGGATGCTGGTCGTGCACGGATCGACACGTTCGATTGCGCAGGAAAGGGCGAGGGTTGTCAACATTTCAGTCAAACCACTTAACCTGAGCCGTTGTATCCGTTCATCTAAGGAACATTACCTTAGATCAAAGGACAGAACCTGCTTTCATGGCCATTGTCTATAACAAAGCCCGGCTTTTGCGTCAAGGTTTTTAGAAGCAGGGTGGATGTCTTTTTTTTGCAAGGGCTGGCGCCTATGGCAGTATTGCCAGCACATCAAAGAAAAGGTATCGGTTCCAAGCTTGTCCGTTACGGGCTTGAGTTTTTGCGTACAAATGCTTGTCCGTTTGCTATTGTCTTGGGACACCCTGCGTATTATCCTCGTTTTGGCTTTGAGTTGGCGTCTAAATTTAGGCTTGTCTGCCAGTAAGAGGGGATTCTGGATGAAGCATTCATGATTGTAGTTTTCGATAAGTCTGCCTTGCCGAAAACTCGCGGTACTGTGTTATATACAGAATGAACTTAAGAAGCAGGGGAAAATAACGTGACAAGAAAACTGATCAAAATTTCGATTATTTCTTCTTTTGCCTTAGTCGGGCTTGTGGTTCTCCTGATGTCAACAGCGGTTGTAAATGTCCTGTATCTGACAACCGGAATAAGAGGCGGCGCAAACGGCATTTTTTTTGATAAGAATGACCGTCTTTACATTGGTTCTGTTTTTGGCGGCGCCATTCATGTTATGGACCCCAAAACCGGAAAGATCCTGGAGACTCTGGGTGAAAAGGAAGATGTTGACGGCCCCGATGACGTGGAAGTCGCGCCTAATGGCGACATTTATTATACGGATATTTTGCAGGGGAACATTTGTCGCCGTGACACCAATGGTGAAGTTACAAAACAGCATATTGCAGCCGGGGTAAACTCAATTGCGATATCAAAAGAGGGCAGGGTTTTTGTCGGAATGGCGGTTTTAGGAGATGCTTTATATGAAGTTGATCGCGATTTGAAAAAGCCGCCTCGTCTTATTTCCGGACCCGGAGGGCATTTTAATGGATCGGATTTCGGACCGGACGGCCGTTTATATACAGCCTTAAACCTTAAAGGGAAAATTGTTTCTACTTATGTTGATGCTGACAATCCGGCTACAACTGAACTTGAATGTGATATTAAGACGGTGGTTGCGGATTTACCTTTGGCGGCAGGTGTTAAATTCAATTCCAAAGGAGAACTGTATGCGTCTACATTTTTGGGCAATATCTGGAAAATAGAACCTGTAACCGGAGCAAAAGAACTGGTAGCAGATGTTGGCCGTATTGGTATCGATAATATAGCAATTGACTCAAAGGACAGCGTGTTTGTATCAAACACATTAAACGGACGAATCTATGAAGTACTGCCTGACGGGAGGACAAGACCTGTTAACAAACAGGGCGGAGACGGCGGCTCAGCATGACGGGATAAAGCGGCTAACTGTCTTTCATCCATCAATGGCCTTTTCCCGCAATCTCGGCGTCAAACTGCGAGGTTTTCTGCGCGGCGTACGAAAAGTATGCCTCCGCAAAGCCCCTCTTTTCCTTGACCTTGCGAAAAAGTTCACATTTCTGGATTGGAAACTGTTTCATGAGCCATCCATAATAAATGATAAATTCGTAAAAAGGCAAAATTTGGATGGCAAAGTAAAAAGTTCAAGATACGGCTCGCAAATCCTGAGGAATGCAGCGTAGAGCAGTACGTGAAATTCCGAAGGATGCAGCGCAATGCAGTTATCGGACTTTTGACGTAGACGTCAATCATGGGTACCGCATGAAAAGAAAGGAAGAGAAATGAAAGCACAAAAATCAGGATTGGCCATATTATCAATAATATTGATAATAGGAGTTCTTATTTCAGCGGGTTGCGACTCTAAACCCCAAACCCCGAAAGCCTATAAAAAATTAATCATGCAACAGTTTGAAGATGGCGGTTATATATCAGGAGCCACCCCATACCGCTACAACGAAGAAACAGGGGCGGAAACCATTCCTCTCATTAACACTAATATTTATGATATAACCAGGTTGGGTGACGTAAAAGTGCTCGAATTCGCACCCGTCCCCAGGTTGAGTAAAGAAGATATAAAAAGTGACGACTTTTCATTGGAAGACAGTATCTTCGAAGTCGAAGGGATTTCGACAAGATGCAAATTTTCTATTCTCATGGAAAGTATCGGGCCTTATGAAAATCTGGAAGTGGAAGAAGTGACGGCTATTCTGGCTGAAGTTTCTATCGCTGAAATGAGAGAAGCATCGATGAACGTCGGATTTAAAGGCGCCGCCGAAATATTTAAGAAGAAGGTCAAAATCAATAATGAATATCTCAACCAGACAACACGAGTGTGGTTTCTCGGTTATACCGTACCTTCCCGATATGAAGGTGAAGAAGCGTACTATACCGTCGACGTCGCCTGCTTTGAGGACTTGGATTATTTTGACAACTTAGTAGAATATAAATCATACAACATCAAACAGCCGTATTAAAACTCGGAATAGATGCCGCCTTTTTCCCACGACCGGCTTATGATTACTATTTCCGAGGCGCTTTTTCGCGGCGGATCGCAGAGGGGGGCCATGACATCCAGAAACGGCATGGGTTCGATGATGCCTTCGGGCGCGTAAACCCCGGGCGTTATGGTTTTCCGAAACAGCGACAGCCCCGCCGCCAGGGGTACGCCCGTGGCGCCGCCCATGCCCCCGGACGGCGCGGCGGTGACGGTGACGGC
>CAYSMV010000109.1:0-6759 GCA_964432245.1 uncultured Desulfobacterales bacterium | reverse complement strand
CGTGATTATTATTAGAATCGAAGGGTGCCGATCTTTGAAGGAAAAAAGAAGGGTGGTTAAATCCATGATTGCCAGGCTGGCGAACGCCTTTAACATTTCCGTGGCTGAAATCGGTGCTAATGACGTTTATCAGCGGGCTGAGATAGGTTTTGCGCTGGTTGGCAACGATCGCGGGGTTATTAATTCCAGAATTGATAAGGTTTTCAATATGGCGGAAAATCTGTCAGTGGCGCAGATTTCAGACACACGGATGGAAATTTTTTCAATATGAAAACTTACCCGCGATCGAGTCGTATCGGTAAAAAAATACAGCGGGGAATTTCCCAGTATCTTCAGAACAATCTTCGGGATCCCAGAATACGGATGGTTACGATTACAAGTGTGGCCATGTCCCCGGATTTGAGTGTCGCCAAGGTCTATTACAGCGTCAACGGCGGAGTAAGGGAGCTGAATGATGCCCGGGCAGGCTTTAGAAGCGCGGCCGGATATATCAGGCGTTCACTGGCGGCGGACATGAAAATGAAATACATGCCGGACCTCAGATTTACTTATGATGAGTCTCTGGATTATGGCATGAGGATGGACCGGTTGCTTGAAGAAATAAACACGGAAAATGTATCAAGAGATAAGTAATCAGCTCAAACTGCGTAAGAATATTTTAATCGCTTCTCATATTCATCCGGATGGTGACGCTATCGGAGCGGTTTTGGCCCTCGGAAACGCATTGAAGTCCCTGGGTAAACAGGTCACCCTCTACAATGAGCATCCGGTTCCTCCGGCCTATCGATTTCTGCCCGGCAGCGAAGCAATGGTTTCCACCATTGAATCCATCGAGGCTTATGACGTGATTGTGGTGCTGGACTGCAGTAAGCTTGATCGGATCGGTACATTGTCGTCCAGAGTCGGAGGCATTCCGGTGGTGAATATTGATCATCACGTCAGCAATGATAATTACGGCCAGTATCGAATCGTCGAACATACGGCCAGTGCCACCACGGAGATTATCTACCGGCTGGTAAAACGGATGATGGGCATAACGGTAACCCCTGAGATCGCTTATCCTATTTACACGGGAATCATCACGGACACCGCTTCTTTCAGTTTCAGCAACAGCACTCCGACCGCCTTCGCCATCTGCGGCGAAATGGTCAGCGCGGGCGTGGACCCCGTGGAAGTGGCCAAAAAGATTTATATTACGTATTCTTCCGAGCGGATCAAATTCATGCGGATGGTACTGGACACTTTTGCGCTTTCGAAAAACAGAAAAGTTTCATTTATGATGGCGACCCAGGAAATGATCCGCAAAAGCGGCATGCAGCCCGAACATGTCGGCCGGTTCGTGAATTATGCCAAGCACATAGAAGATGTAAAAGTGTCGGCACTGGCGCTGGAAGCCGATAACCATCGGCCGGAGTTGCCGGAAAACCATACGGATTTTCATGTGAGCCTTCGTTCGGATGGCAGTATTGATGTTTCCGAGATAGCGGTCTCCTTCGGCGGCGGCGGACATCATCGAGCCGCCGGTTTTAATTTAACAGCGACCTTTCAGGGCATCAGAGAGACCATCCTAAATCTGGCGGAAGCGATTTGACGGCAGAAAACATTCACGGATAGACCATTGGACGGACTTATCGTTGTTGACAAACCGCCGGACATCATGTCCATGCAACTTGTTTCCCTCGCCAAATCCTTTTTAAAGGCGGATAAAGCCGGGCATGCCGGTACGCTGGATCCTTTTGCCACGGGAGTCATGGTCTGTCTGATCAATCGCGCTACCAGGCTGGCGGAATTTTTTCTGCATGGCGATAAGGCTTACAGCGCCACCCTTTGCCTGGGGATTGAAACCGATACCCAGGATTTTACGGGGACCGTCATACGGGAACGGCCGATTCGTCCCGAAGACTATTCGCTTGCCGATATTATATCGGTTTTCCAGTCTTTTGAAGGTAGAAGCCGTCAGGTTCCTTCCTGTTTTTCCGCTCTCAAGCATCGCGGAAAACCTTTGTATCAATATGCCAGGAAGGGCGTCAGGGTGGAAAAACCGGCCAGGCCGATAACTGTTTTTTCCCTGAAGGTGGAAAAAATTGATTTGCCTTCAGTCCATTTTCACGTTCGTTGCTCCGGGGGGACATATATTCGGACATTATGCCAGGATATAGGCGAAAAGCTGGGCTGCGGCGCGCACTTAACCGCTCTGTGTCGGACCGAAGCCTGCGGTTTTACATTGAATGATTCCATTGCGTTGGATGCGCTCAAGGAGATGGCCGTGGCCGGCAAAGCAGCCGACCGGCTGATCAGCATGAACGATGCTTTACATCAAATGCCCGCATATGTCGCGGATGATAACCTGTCCGAGCATGTGAGACACGGCCGACAATTGACCGAGAATGTTTTTCCGGACGAACCGGACGTTGATAAAATGGGCTATTGTAAACTGGTTGACAAGAATGGCCACCTTCTGGCCGTAATTCATAAACAGGAAGAAGCATTCCGTTATTACTGCGTTTTTCCGGAATCAGCAGGTTAAATATTATAATTGACTTTTAAAGGCAAAAGATTTGTAATATATAATTTATAATGAATTAAATAATTACGGAAGGAGTCTGCTCGATGAGTAGCTTTACAACGCAACAGAAAAAAGAGTTAATAGAGAAATTCAGGCTGCATGGTTCAGACACCGGATCGCCGGAAGTCCAAGTAGCCTTACTGACGCATAGAATTACCTATTTAACCGATCATGTCAAGGTGCATAAAAAGGATCATCATTCCCGGAGAGGGCTGTTGATGCTTGTCGGTCAACGCAGAAAGCTTTTAAATTACGTGAAAAATAAGGATGTAAACCGATATCGAACGATAATAAAAAATCTTGGGCTGAGAAGATAGGCGGTGCTCATCTCGAGCCGGTTTTTTGCCCGATTTTTGCTTCAGGCGCAACATTGAATTATTTGAATATTCAATCAGTCCGTTTCTTCTGGTTTTTTTCACGGCTTTTTAGCGCGAACAATAATTCCGGTTCCCTGATGATCGTCAGGAGTATTTTTTATTGGCAGCACCCCTCATTAGCGGGTGTCAACAGACATTGCGGCTGACGACGGTTATCAGTTGTTGTCAGCCGCTTTTTTATTTTAGGAGAGAAAATTGCAAGAGCTCACACAGGAAACAATAATCAACAATAAAACATTTTCAATCAAAACAGGTAAAATCGCCAGGCAGGCTTCCGGTTCGGCGGTTGTTCAGTATGGAGAGACGATTGTACTGGTCACCGTGGTTTCGGATGAAACCGTTCGCGAAGACGCAGATTTTTTACCTCTTTCAGTGGAATATATGGAAAAGATATATGCCGCCGGAAGAATTCCCGGGAATTATTTCAGGCGTGAAATGGGCCGTCCCAGTGAGAAGGAGACGCTTACCTGCCGTTTGATTGATCGCCCCATAAGGCCGCTTTTCCCCAAGGGTTATAATTTCGAGACCCAGATTATCACCACTGTTTTATCCATGGATCGTGAAAATGATCCGGATGTCCTGGCTATCGTGGGCGCTTCAGCGGCCCTGGAATTTTCGGATATCCCTTTTGAAGGGCCCATAGCCGCGGTCCGGGTAGGCCGCCTGAACGGTGAATTGATCATTAATCCCGCCAATGGAGATATGGATAAATGCGATTTGTCCATAGTTGTAGCCGGATCAAAAACCGGAGTGGTCATGGTGGAAGGGGGCAGCAAGGAAGTCAGCGAATCTGAAATGGTGGAAGCGATTTATTTCGGGCACAACGCGATGCAGCCGCTGATAGAAATGCAGGAGCGGTTGAAGGGGATATGCGGTAAACCCAAACGTTCTTTTGCCTTGCCTGAAATCGATCCGGACCTGGAAACCATGGTCCGGGAGATCGCTTCGGCCGAGATCCGTCGCGCCCTGTGCGAGGCAGCCGACAAGATGGCCAGGAAAGAGGCGCTAAAGGCCGTCAGAACGGCGCTGCTGGAAAAACTGGGGGGAGCCTATGCCGAACGCGTTGCCGAAGTTAAAGCTCTTTTTTCGAACCTGGTCAAAAAGGTCAGCCGGGATATCGTGCTGTCCGAGAACAAACGCATTGACGGGCGCGCTTTTGATGAAGTCAGAAAAGTGACGTGTGAGGTCGGCGTACTGCCCAGAACGCATGGCAGCGCCTTGTTTACACGGGGCGAGACTCAGGTGATGGGGGTGATGACCCTTGGCTCCGGCCAGGATGAGCAGCGGGTGGAAACGCTGGGGGGAGACGAATCCCGGCCTTTTATGCTGCATTATAATTTTCCTCCCTACTCCGTGGGTGAAACAAAGAGGATGCTGGGACCGAGCCGAAGGGATATCGGGCATGGCAACCTGGCCCATCGGGCGATTATCAATATTCTTCCCGACAAAACGGATTTTGATTATACGATCCGGCTGGTGTCGGAAGTGCTGGAGTCCAACGGCTCTTCCTCCATGGGCACGGTTTGCGCCTGTGTTCTGGCCTTAATGGACGGGGGCGTCCCCATTAAAGCGCCTGTTTCCGGAATTGCCATGGGGCTTGTTAAAGAAGACGATCGGGTCGCGATTTTAACGGATATCCTCGGCGATGAAGATCATTTCGGGGACATGGATTTCAAGGTGACCGGAACGGAAAACGGGATCACCGCTCTTCAGATGGATATCAAAATCAAGGAGCTCCCCCGTGATATTCTATCAAGAGCGCTGGCACAGGCTAAAGAAGGACGCATTTTTGTCCTGGGGAAAATGCTGGAAGCGCTGGACCATTT
This sequence comes from uncultured Desulfobacterales bacterium, assembly GCA_964432245.1. GTDB lineage: Bacteria > Desulfobacterota > Desulfobacteria > Desulfobacterales > Desulfosudaceae > JBFMDX01. The sequence goes on along the minus strand of CAYSMV010000109.1, from coordinate 1,990 downwards.
CCGGGCTGATATTTCACCCCACGCGCCCCGGATTCATCTGGTCAATATTCATCCGGACAAGATCAGGGAACTCATCGGCCCGGGTGGGCGGATTATCAGAGAGCTCCAGATGACGACCAACACCCGGATAGAGGTTGATGACAGCGGTCTGGTCAAAATCGCGGCGGAAACAGAAGAGGAGGCCAGACGCGCCATAGCGGCGGTGGAAGAGATCGGCAAAATTCCGGAACCCGGTGAGATCTATGAGGGTCCGGTCGTCAGGGTGACCGATTTCGGGGCGTTCGTGCAATTAAAAGAAGGGACCGACGGTCTTTGTCATATTTCAGAACTGGCTCATCATCATGTAAAGAGCGTTACCGACATCGTCAAGGTTGGGGAGCTGTTGAAAGTAAAGGTGCTGGAAGTCGATCCTTCCGGCAAGATCCGGTTGAGCCATAAGGCGTTGCTTCCGGCGCCCGAGAACAGTGAGGGGAACGATCGGAAAAACAATTATCATAAAAAATCCAGCGGTGGGCCGAGAAAAAATCATGCTCCCCGGAATCGATAACGGCTGAAACTTTAATAACGATCATGTCGGATCCAGCGATTGTTAAATTCATCAGAGTCAGGCCCGAGACTGACGGGGACATCGCGCTTCCGGAATATATGACGCCGCAATCTTCGGGAATGGACTTGCGGGCCGCGGTGGAAAATGATCTGGAGCTGGCCGTCGGAGAAATCGCTCTGGTTCCGACGGGATTCGCGGTAGAACTTTCCCCCGGCCTTGAGGCGCAGATCCGGCCGAGGAGCGGACTGGCCGTTCAATACGGTATCGGAATCGTCAATTCTCCAGGAACGATCGACGCCGATTTCCGCGGTGAAATCAAGGTGGCCATGATCAATTTCGGAAAAGAAAGCTTTATGGTAAAACGGGGCGACAGAATCGCGCAGATGGTTGTGCAGCCCGTATGTCACGCCAGGATTATGCTGGTGGAAGCGCTCTCTCCTTCCAGCCGCGGGAACGGTGGATTCGGTCATACCGGCTTGTTGTGATAAACCGGGTGAAGCCGGTTGCTTTTTTTAAAGGGGAAATGTTGGAAGCATTCGAAACAGGCGCGGAAAACAAGTCCTCTCTTTCCGTCTGCGTACTGGCCAGCGGCAGCAAAGGTAACAGCCTGTTTATTTCGGATGGCGACACCTCTCTTTTAATTGATGCCGGCCTCTCGGGCGTTGAAACAGAGCGGCGACTGGCCGTACATGGCGTTGACCCGCGGACGCTGAACGCGCTTGTTATTTCTCATGAACACCATGATCATGTGCTGGGCGCCGGTGTTATCGCCAGGCGTTATCATCTGCCGGTTTATATCAGCCGCAAAACATACCGGGCGGCCTGTGCCTGCCTGGGATGTCTTGAGGAGTACCACTATTTTGAATGCGGCCATATATTTCATATCGGGCGTCTGGATATTCATCCCTTCTCTCTGTCACATGACGCGGCCGATCCGGCCGGTTTTACCTTCAGCAGGGATGGAGTGAAGGTCGGGCTGGCGACGGATCTCGGCGTGGCTACGGCCATGGTTAAAGAGAATCTCAAGGGTTGCCGCCTTTTGATTCTGGAAGCGAATCATGATCCGGATATGCTGATCCGGGGAAGTTATCCCTGGCCTGTCAAGCAGCGCATTAAAGGAAGAACCGGCCATTTGTCGAACAGCGAATCCAGAGAATTGTTGCTTGAAGTCAGGCATGACCGGCTGGCGCATGTCATTCTTGCTCATTTGAGCCAGGAGAACAACACCCGCGAGAAGGCAATGTTAATGGTGGGAGAGGCCCTCGGCTCTTCCGGAACAACTCTTTCTGTTGCGGCACAGCATCAGTGCGGCGAGCTTATCTCTATCTGATACTTCGCGTTCCTTTCATACTAAACCTTGCGATTATTACCGAAATCGAGTAATATATAAAATAATATAGATATTTAAAGGGGTGTTTTTATCTGATTAGCGTCCCAACCGGG
>CAYSMV010000108.1:0-6758 GCA_964432245.1 uncultured Desulfobacterales bacterium | reverse complement strand
CCGGATCCGGCGACAGGACCCCCCACGATGGCCTCGCTGTTGGTGCGCACAACCGTGCCCATCTCTTGCGAGATGCGGGGCAGTGTTTTCGTGACATCCCGGCACCGGAACAGGAATTCCAGGGTGCCCAGCATCCGGCCGGCTTTGACCGATGAAATGGAGCTGGACCCGGTGGTTGGTATAGCGACATACTGCTACCTTTCGTTTGCGGCGTTCACAATTCTATACACTGCGTTATTTCCGACAACGATACTACTTGAGGCTATCTATTCATTTCGGTTTTATAAATTTACCCAGCAGGATCATGATTTTGCTTGAGAACCAGTCCATCATCCAGGTGGGCGTAATATTGTGGCTGTAGACTAAGAACCTGGCCTCCCAACCAACGAGGTAGCGGGCTTTTGGCCTTCTTACGCTGAGGGCGCGAATGATCACCCTGACGGCCTTTTTCATGGATATACCCATTTCCGCCTGCCATTTGGGAAAGACGCTCAAGGTCTTCAGCTCGTCTTTGTAAAGGTCTCTGGTCTGCTTCGGGACAGATGCAAATAGTTTTTCAGTGGTGATATCTATTTTTTCCCACATGGGTGTTTTAATGGTTTGCAATTCCACCAGAGAGACCCTGATTTTCCACGGGCGAAGTTCTATCCTCAACGCGTTGGCGACCGCCTCAAGAGCGAATTTTGACGCGGAATAGGGCGCCATGAGTGGTAAAGTGACCCTGCCGCTCTCGGAGCTCGTGAATACGATGGTTCCTTGCGCCTTGCGTAAGAGGGGTAGAAAGGTCTGCGTGACGAAAAGATTACCGAACACATTGACCCGTATCTGCTGTTCAAACATCTCAATCGGAATGATTTCCGCGGGGCCCTGAACGGATATTCCCGCGTTATTGAAAAGCGCGTCCAAGCCGGCGCCGCCAAGCATGGTTTCAATCTCACGGGCGCCTTTTTTCACGCTTTCGTAGTCGACGATGTCCATGAGGACCGTCGTGACTTTATTGGAAGAAGCGTCCCGCAACTTTTTTGCGTCCGCTTCTTTTCTGACGGCGGCAAAAACACGCCATCCCTGGTCAGCCAATTCTAGTGATGTTGCCCAACCGATGCCGCTTGATGCGCCGGTTACCAGTATTGTTTTTGCTGTCGACTTGCTCTTTGTATTTACATCATTACTTGTTTTCTCCATGGCAAGTCTCCTCATCAATGTTTAAATTTGTAGAGTTCTCCTTCTTCCATATGCTTCACGGTTTCCTGCACGACTTTATTCAGTTCTTCCGTAGTCATCTTCTGCAGGTCGATGGTGTTGACGTGGTCATCAAGGTAGCGAATATAGGCGCGCATGGCGTTATTTGTATCCTCGGTATCGAGACAGCGGATGCTTTGTTCCATCTCAATGCTCAGACCATGTCTTAATGTCGTTTCCATGCCGTCGTGCACGCATTTCTTAATGGCGTCGACAGCCGTCATGGGACGCCTGCTCATCAGGTCGGCAAATTCCTGCACGCGATTTTCAAACTCCGCCTTATTGAAAAACCCGGTAATCAAACCTAAATGTCTAGCTTCCTTTGCGTCTATCTGATTGCCGCGCAGCATGAACTCCAGGGCTTTGGCCCTGCCGATCAGCCGGGGAAGTCTCTGAGTGGATCCGCCGCCCGGAACGATATTGATCAACACTTCCGGCTGTCCCAGCGTAAAGCCCTGATCGCCCACCATGAAACGAAAATCAAAACAGGCGGATAGTTCTGTGCCTCCGCCGTTACAATTTCCGTTAATCGCGGCAATGGTAATTTTATTGAGCCGTTCAATCGCAAAATAGACACGCTGCATGATAAACCACAGATACAGGCTTGATGAATAGCCACTGATCATTTTGGCGAATTTCAGCATTAGCTTTTCGTACCATCCGAAACAATCCATCAGCCAATTGGTAGAGGTTGTTATATATTTCAAAAAAGCGCCTGTGATTCTCGCTTTTACAAAAAGATTCAGGAGTAATTTTTTGTTGTCCGTTGACAGGGTAAGAAGTTCGGAAATAGAAAAGTGCATAATATAGATATCTTCAATCCCGCCCGTTAGGATGAATACCCGGATAGAATCATCCTTTGATGCCTGCTTGACGATAGCAAACAGCTCTTCAAGCATGGCCACGGTCAGGAAATTTACCGGCGGATTGTGTATCTCAACCCAAAGCGTACTTTTTTCCCTGCGCGTTTTTAGATATTTATAATTCATGCATTCATCTCCTCACGATTTTGAGATTATGAGAAAAAGATAAATATTTAATCACTTTAAAAAGATGAATATGACATTGGATTCATATTGTCAAGAAAAATATGAATATGATGTCATATTTTTATTGATTTTTAGATAAAATTGCGTAATAAATTGTTTTAAATAAGAAATTAATTTGATTCATTCTGGAGATTAATCGTGACTGCATTAAAAAACAAAGCTCGAATACCGGTGCAAAAACGCAGCATTGAAACCAAAGATAAGATTTTGAATGCTGCCTGGGAGCTTTCTGCTGAAAAAGGGTATTTTAAAATAACCACACATGATCTGGCACAACGTGCCGGTGTAGCTACAGGATCTTTCTACGGGTATTTCAATAACAAGAAGGAAGTGGCTATAGAACTCATCAAGAGATTCTATAAAGAGGCCTCCGAAAAAGCGCTCTACAATATCCAAAGAGATGTAGGCGATAATCTCACAGAAAATCTTGATAACGGAAAAAAGCTGGTTCGATCGTTAATCCGAACCTTAAAGGAATCTCACGAGATCAATCCGAGGATTCACCAGGACGCGCAAGCACTTATTTTACTGGACGAAGATGTGGGAACGATTAATCGCGACGAGGAAAAAAAGATCATCGAGTTTTTAATAAGTTTATTACAACAATATAAAAAATTTATCCGTGTGAACGATATTGAAGCTGCCGCGACCATGCTGTTCTGGATTAGCACCGAGATGATCCACCGTATCATGAATGATACGGATGATATTGCTAAGGAGCGTCTGCTTCGAGAACTCGAAGATATAATTTACAACTACCTTTTTAGAGATTCTTGACGAGCGTAGCGATACTTAGAAACTCTTATCCTTCGGAGATAAGACCCCACAACTCCCTCCGGTCATAACGGGCTATAATTACTGAATAAAGACATGAAAAAGGTCGAACTGGCAGTTAAAAACATGATCGAGAACAAGCCGGTCGTAAATAAAGACGCGCTGAAGAATCCGGAAGCCTTGAAATATTATGCCGGGATCGCGGAGCTTGAGACGGATTGAAGTAAACAATTCAATGAAGAAGCGACTGTATTGGAGGTATGGACCAATGCTCGATGAAAACCTGATCAAGGAATTGAAAGCTATCGTTGGCCTTAAAATGGTTTCCACATCAACCACAGTGTGCGAATCCTACGCTTACAGCTTTTCATCGAGCATCGACTGGGTGACTCGGCCGGAAATTGTTGTAATGCCTACAACCACTCAGCAGGTTTCGGAAATTATCAAACTCGCGAATCAGTATAAAGTACCCATTACGCCAAAAGGTGTAGCCGGCATGACCGGCCATGGCGGCCCTCTCCATGGCGGCATTCTTCTGGATTTTATCCATATGGACAAAATTCTGCTTATTGATGATAAAAACATGAAAGCAGTAACTGAGCCGGGATGCAGTTTTTTTAAACTGGCCTAGGAACTGTTCAAAAAGGAGATGATCCTGCCCACGGCCGAATACGGCCCTGGCCCTAATGTGGCTGCTTCCGCCATTACGCCGGTCAATGGATTTGGAAAAACGCGGTACGGAAGAAACATCGATCTGGTGGAAGGATTTGAGGTGGTGCTCCCCACCGGCGAAATCATACAGATCGGCTCCATGGCCTATGCGGAAACCGATTTCGGCCCGTTCTTCAGATATATTACAGGCCCGGATCTTATCGGCCTCTTTACCCAGTCCAACGGCGCTTATGGGATTGTCATTAAAATCGCCTATCGATGTATAAAAAGACCGCCCTATTGGTCCTTCTTCACCTACTATTGGCCATTGGAAAAGATCCGGCAGTGCGCCGAAGTGTTGCAGGAAACTACGGCCATGGAGCTGTTCGATGTGCATATCAACGACAAATGGAAATTCGAGGGATTCAAATTCCTGACCGGAGTTTCACTGGTTCCGGACGATTGTTATTTTTGCGTGATCTTTTCCGTTAACGGATTCAGCCAGCAGGAACTGGAGGGGAAACGAAAAACGGTCGAGGCCCTTTGCTCCGACCTTGAAGGAAAGGAGCTTCCCGGCATCGCGGAAACATTTTTTGATGCCTGGCCTACCTTTTTTTGTCCACCTACCCATCCGGTGGCGGCGCAGTTGGCGGATGCCGGATATAAGGCCACCAAAGGCGGATACATGTATTTGTACGACAGCATGAATTATCCCCTCTCCTGGTTTCCCCAGGTGTATGAAAAAATCCTGGAGATCGCGCAAAAACACAAAATCCACGGGTTACCCAGACTGACGGTCTTTGACGGCTTCCCCATGAAATCCCAGGTGATGTGCTCTCAGACCTGGGCCTTTGTTAACCGGAAAGATCCGGAATGGATGCAGGCCATTCATGAATCCAAAGATGAGCTGAGGGAGTGGTTCGGAAAAAGAGGCGGCACCTATCAGCAATGTTTTCCACCGGTATTGCCGGATTTTACATGGACCAATCAGAACTCCGCCCACACATTGCTGAAGCGCTTTAAACAATTTCTGGACCCCAACAACATTCTTAGCCCGGGAACGTTTTAAAAAGGAGTAATCATGCCGGAATTTAAAACCTGGAACCTGGAGCAATTTAAAGATTGGATTGATCTGTGCCTGCATTGCGGCGCATTGTCAACATCGGCTCCATCGGCGGCATATTCCCGGCGCCATTTGCCGCGCCTTACAGCGCCTCGAAAGCAGCCATGCACGCCCTTACCCATGCGCTTCGCAGGGAACTGTTGCCGGAAGGGATTCGTGTGGTCCTGATCATTCCCGGCAATATCAAAACGTCAATCTGGAAAAAGGTGCAGGAAAGCACCAAACCGGCGTCCCCCGCGGTGGAAGCCCGTTACGGAAGCGCCCTTGCGGCCATGGAAAAATTAACAAGAAAAATGAGTTCCCAAGGGATTCCGCCGGAAAGCGTAGCGAAGGTAGTGGAAAAAGCATTGACCCTGAAGCGCCCGAAACCCGCATATACTGTCGGGACCGATGCAAAGCTGCAGAACATTGCGGCTGTTGTTCTCCCCAATCGCTGGATCGATCGCCTGTTTTTGTTCGTCCTGGGGATACGATCATCCGCCCGGAAGTAATGACCATCCTCTTTTCATGCGCCTGATGTGGCGGTAGTTGCCGAAAAACAGTGTCATGCCACATTCAACGCGGTTCTGCCCGGTTTTATCGCAACCGAAGCCGTTCAATTACATGATCCCAAAATGCTCGACCGGATCAGGGCGCGGACGCCCATGAAGCGCCTAGGATGGACGTCCGGCTATCCGTTCCATCCCGGTGGACGAGGCAATTTCTCTGGCGGATCTTAGACCCGGCGTGGTTATTTTTTCAATTTCTGCAAAGCCAGGTCGGCCGCCAGCATGATCGGTTCGAGGCTGGGTTCGCAGGCTATGTCCGGGTTGCAGGCGGACATGAAGGTCGTCAGATCCGCTGCTTTTTTTTCTCCTAAAATAAAGGCGCTGACGGCGTCGATCTCTCTTGCCGGAGCTATGGAATGGCTGACAATCTGACCGCCGATGAGCCGCTGGCTTTTTCTGTCGAAAACAAGTTTTAAGGACCAGGGCTGAACGCCGGGAATCATGCCGTGCTTGTCCCTGGTTTCCACCACGGCGCAGACGGTCTCCAGACCTTCCGCGGCGGCGGCTTCTTCGGTCAAACCGGTAGCCGCAATGGTCATGTCGAACATCTTGCAACCCCCGGCATTGAGGACGCCGGGAAAGGGGATATCATAACCGGCCAGGCGTTTTGCCGCGGTGCGCCCCTGCATCATGGCGTGTCCGCGAAGCTGACCGGGCGTCGGGCTCCTGGTGATAAAATTGATTTTTTCGACGCAATCGCCGCCGGCCAGGACATCGGGATGGGATGTTTCCTGAAACGGGTTGACTTTAATTCCGAAGCGGCCGATTTCCAGGCCTATTTCCCTGGCCAAGTCAAGGTTGGGGCGGGTGCCCACGTTCATAAAGACCATGTCCGCCTCAAGGGTTTTCCCCGAAGCCAGCTCAACGCCGGCCACCGAGTCATTTTTGCCCTGGATTTTTTCGACTTTTTCCGCGGTGAGAATCGTCATTCCCTTGCTTTCCAGATAGGTTTGAACCGCGTCCGCCATGTCCTTGTCCAGCATCAGCGGCAGCGGCCGATTCATCAGTTCCACTACCGTGATATTGAACTTCCCCGGGTTTTCCTCTGCCAGGAGCGAGGCGACCTCCATGGTGATAAATCCGGCGCCGATGCAGACGATGTTTTTCGGTCTGTTTTTTTCAATATAAGTTTTGATCGTCTCCGCGTCGGAAAGCCCGCGCAGGGTCATGACGCCTTTGAGCCGGTTGCCGGGAATGGGCGGGATAAAAGAGCCGGCGCCGGTGGCGAGAAACAGCTTGTCATAACGAAAATTAGCGCCGTCCGATACGGTAACGTTTTTCGCGGCCGTGTCCACGCGCGTCACTTCTCCTACATGAACATGGATGCCCGCGTCTTTGAGTTTCTTGTCTGGAATAACAATTGATTCTCCGGTG
>CAYSMV010000107.1:0-4868 GCA_964432245.1 uncultured Desulfobacterales bacterium | reverse complement strand
TTTGTGTATGTCCCTCCTGGTTCGTTTATAATGGGCAGCCCTTCTTATGAAGATGCCCGGTTTGAAGACGAAACAGAACACAGGGCAAAAATAACCAGGGGCTTTTATATACAGAAAACCGAGGTAACCCAGGGCCAGTGGAAATCAGTCATGTTTGATAATCCTTCGGTATTCAAAGATTGCGGGGATGATTGTCCTGTCGATAATGTTTCCTGGGATGATGTCCAGAAATTCATTAAACGGTTAAACGAGGTTGAGAATTGTCAGAAATACAGGCTGCCGACTGAGGCTGAATGGGAATACGCCTGCAAGCTGGGAGAGGAAAGGGGCTGGTTCGCGGATACGGTTTTCTTGTCCGATATCTCCAGGCTCATGAAGAAAGGGATGAAATCAGCGACTTTCGGTTCCTTCCCCAAGGTGAAATGTTTATCCACGGATCAGGCGAATTATGATGGTAATTATACCTTGCCCAATTGCGGTGAAGGCGTGTTCCGGGAAACGACAATGCCTGTCGGCAGTTTTTCTCCGAATAAACTTGGTATTTTCGACCTGCTGGGAAATGTCAATGAATGGTGTCAGGATATATATGGCCAATACCAGGTTCCTTACGATACCTTTCCGATTTATAAAATAACCGATCCCGTTGGCCCTGAACGGGGAAAGTACAGAGTCTATCGGGGTGGCAGCTGGTTGTCCAGCGCCAGATACTGCCGCTCCGCGTTCCGGGGAAAAGAATCAGCCGATTATAAAAATTCGACTCTGGGATTCCGGTTGGTAAAAACGCTGGATGAATAATGTTCCGGGCTTTTCGGCGTATTGTTCGCGGTATATTTTTGTCTGTAGTCAATATGAGATCGCGGACACGGAATTGGCGGCGACCATGTGAAGGAGGAAAATTTTCTATGCGTTCAAAATACTGTCGGATAAATTTTACCGTGCTGACGGGTATTATTACGATCCTTTTCCCGTTGATGTTTGTTTCGTGCTCAACCACTTCCCGGCATAAAATTTATGATCTTATCCCCTTTGTTGATAATACTCCCTGGTACAATGCTTATGAGATCAATTCCAGGGACCAGCTGCTTTCTATCGGGTCAGTACCGGTGTTAATCCAGGCGCTCGAAGACGAGAAGGCCTCGGTGCGCATGGAAGCCTCCAAAGCGCTGGCCGAGATAGGTCCTGACGCCAGAGATGCGTTGCCGGCGCTGACAGAAGCCTTAAACGATGAGGCGTATGATGTGCGACAGGCCGCGGCCGACGCGCTGGAAGCTATCGCGCTTAATTTTATTACCGAGAAAAATGGGGATGTGGAGAGCGAAGAGGTTGATATCGAAAAGGACGACGAAGAAACCCTGAGAATAAGGATACTGGTTAATAGTGCCCGTCTTGAAGCCAAAAACTGGCTGATAAAAAAAGAGGCTGTGAACAAACTGGTCGACTTGGGCCAGGATACCGCCATTGCATTGCCGGCATTGGCCCAGGTTCTGGAAGACCGGTCAGACTGGCATCGGCATTACGATGACATTATTAAAGATGCGGTAACGGTTCTCGGTAATATCGGGCCGGAGGCGCAAACTGCCAATCCGGCTCTGCTAAAAACCATGGAAAACAGGGATTATGATGTTCGGCTGGAAGTTGTCAAGGCCATGGGAAAAATCGGGCCCAAGTCCGACGCGGTTATTATTGAAACTTTAATCCAGGCATTGAAATATGATGCGGATTTTGATGTACGCAGGGAAGCGGCCGTTTCTCTTGGTGGCTTTGAGTCTCATGCTGTTTCCGCCGTGCCGGCGCTGCTGGATGTGAGTCAGACGGACACTGATTATAATGTCCGGCGTGCGGCAGTGAATGCTCTGTGCAGAATTGAACCCGGCGGTGATTCCACCATGTGCGCGCTGGAGAAGGCTATAGTGGACAAGGATGCGGACGCCAGAAGATCGGCCGTCATTGCGCTCCGGGATGCCAGGCCGGAAGACAGGGAAACGTGGTTGCCGCGGATTATTTCTTGTCTTGATGACATTAATGAGGGTGTTCGTTCGGAAGCGGTCAAAACACTGGCAAAATATGAGATCAACAGCGATATGGTCTGTAAAGCCCTGAACCGTGTGGCTCAGGAAGACAAATCCCTTGAAGTCAAAAAAGCGGCTCTGGAAACGCTGATTGATTTTAAAAAGGGAGAGGCCGAAGCGCTGAAAATGGAGAAAGGTCAAGGGGCTGATTCTTCCTCCGAAGCTTTTCCCTCGTCAGATGAAGACGCTGTCTTCTAGGGGTTCCGGACAATGAACAACCGGCTGAATAATAGCTGTTGACCCCATGGGACGAATCAAAATCCTGGAAAATGTTATTCGGCATTATTCCTGGGGATCTTTTACCGCTATTCCGGAACTACTCAATATTTCATCACCGGCCGACCTTCCTTGTGCGGAACTGTGGATGGGCGCTCATCCGGCGGCACCCTCCCGGGTCATTCATGATGGGCGGCGGGTTCCGCTGGATTACGTTATCGACAGGTATCCGGAAGAAATTCTCGGGCAACAACAGGTCACCGGAAAATTCGGGAACAAGCTGCCTTTTTTATTCAAGGTGCTGGCTGCGGCCAGGCCTCTCTCCATCCAGGCTCATCCTGACATAAACCAGGCCGGAGCGGGCTATTTGCGTGAAAATCAGGCGGGAATTCCCCTGGACGCCCCGGAAAGAAATTACAAGGATCCGAATCATAAGCCGGAGTGCCTCTGCGCGCTGACTCCTTTTCTATCGCTCTGCGGTTTTCGGAATTTACCGGACATTATAGATAATTTCTCAGCCCTGCTGCCCGACTATAGTCGGAATCTGACCGCTGAACTCACACAGAATCATGATGGAAAAGGATTGAGAGCTTTTTCCCACCGGCTGCTTACTACTGGTCCCGACCTGGCTCATGATATTATTGTTCAAGCTGTTGATCGGGCTCGGGAACGGGTTGATGCTGATCCGATGTGTCGATGGATGATTCGTCTGAGCCAGGATTTTCCAGGCGATATCATGGCGCTGGCGCCTCTTTTTCTCAATCTGGTCGAATTGTCGCCACAACAGGCGATATTCCTGCCGGCCGGCGTCCTTCATTCTTATCTTGAGGGCGTCGGTGTTGAACTGATGGCCAATTCTGATAATGTGCTGCGCGGTGGCTTGACCTCTAAGCATGTTGATGTTGATGAATTGCTTGATATCCTCCAGTTTGTTCCGATGATGCCCAGGGTGCTGTCACCGGTTCCCCGTGGGCAATGCGAAGAAATATATGAGACAAAGGCCAGAGAGTTTCTTCTCTCGGTTTTTCGCCTGATGCCCGGCAAAGTCTGTTCATCCGGCAGCCGGGGACGGGTCGCTATTTTGTTATGTGTTGACGGAGAAGCGATGATAACCGAGCAGGAAAACGGGGAGAAAACAGCGCTTTCCAAAGGTGTTTCCGTCATTATCCCGGCATCGGTCGAAAGCTGGTCGCTGTCCGGTGACGCGCTGATTTATAAGGCGACGGTTCCATTTTGACGGTTATACTTTGAAGGCGAATGAGTAAAGCGGGAAGAGAGAACCCCATGCAGACAAGGCTGATCGCGACCATCGGTCCGAGCTCCAGCGAAAAGGACATTATTCAGAAGCTGGTGGAAACCGGCGTGTCGATCTTCCGGTTGAACTTTTCCCACACAACCCCTGAAAATTGTTCCGATATTATTGAAACCATCCGGGATATTGAGCGGAAAACCGGCGCCATCCTTACCCTGATGGGCGACCTGGGTGGTCCAAAAATCCGTATCGGCGAGGTGGCTGGATCGCCGTTGACGGTTGCCCCCGGACAGGTTGTTCTGATGGGCCCTTCCCGGGCGTTAAAAGCGTCCGGTGACGCGCCGTATCTGCCGCTGGACGTCCCTGAAATCATGCCGGGCCTTTCGGCGGGGTCGCCCGTGATTTTAAGCGACGGCATGCCGGTATTCCGTATCAGCGGTTTCCGTGAAACGGCGTATGGCCGGGTTTTTATCCTGGAGACGCAAAACGGCGGTCTGGTTTCTTCCAGCAAGGGCATCTCGTTTCCCGGCCTGACCTTTAACCTGCCCGCCCTCACATCCAAGGACCGTGAGGACGTGGCTACGTCCCTGCGCTCAGGAATAGACGCTCTGGCCTTGTCTTTTGTTCAGAAAAGGCAGGACGTGATCGATCTTAAAGAAGAAATGCGGCGACACGGCAGGCAGGTGCCGGTGATCGTGAAAATCGAACGCCTGGGCGCCGTTGACTGTTTTCAGGAGATTATTGCCGAGGCCGACGGTGTCATGGTTGCCAGAGGTGATCTGGGCCTGGAATGTTCCTTGCCGGTCCTTCCGGTTTTGCAGAAGAAAATCATTGATATGTGCGCCGAATACCGGAAACCCGTGATCGTGGCTACCCAGATGCTGCTATCCATGGTTCACAATCCTCTGCCTACAAGGGCGGAGGCGGCGGACGTGGCCAATGCCATCATGGACGGCGCTGACGCGGTCATGCTGTCGGAGGAAACGGCGGTAGGCGATTATCCCGTCGAGGCCGCCGCCATGCTGGCTCAGGTGGCTCTGAACACGGAACGTTTCATGGCGGAAAAAACGGGCGGCCCCAGGCCTCCCCGAAAAAAGGAACAGGTGGGCAGACATCTTGCCTATTCCGCGTGCCTGGTGGCCGATCACGCCGGAAGCCGTGCGCTCGCCTGTCATACTGACAGCGGCCTGTCGGCAGCCATGCTTTCAGCCTGCAGACCATCACAGATCGTGTATGCCCTTTCTTCCCGTCTTGAAACGCTGCGGCGGATAAATTTTTTCTGGGGTGTCAAACCGGGGGCGGGGGGCGGGCATTTTTTCCATCATCTTGGA
>CAYSMV010000106.1:0-2070 GCA_964432245.1 uncultured Desulfobacterales bacterium | reverse complement strand
GGCACCACTATATCGGCCGCCATCAAGGCATCGCGAACGCTCTCGTCGGACAGCAGGGAACCGTTGGTCAAGACCGCTACCGGCAGGGTCGTTATTTTTTTTATGCCCTGGATCACGGATCCGATGCCGCTGTTTAACGTGGGTTCGCCCGAGCCGGCAATGGTGACGCAGTCCGCCTTAACACCATCGGCCAGTTTTCTTTCCAGTTGTGCCAGGACCTCTTCGGCGCTTCTGTAAGGGCGTCTTTTTATTGTTCTGGCGGTGGTCCTGCCAAGCTGGCAATAAATGCAGTCATAGGTGCAAATCTTGGCCGGCAGCAGGTCGATGCCCAGGGATCGTCCCAGACGTCGTGACGGGACTGGCCCGTAAATACAGCTTTTCATGTTCTGTTGCCTTTTTTATTTGAGCGCCGACTGATGAGCCTCGTCAATCCTGTCCAGCACATATTTAACCAGGGCGTCGTCTTTTTCTTCGATATCAAAGCAATATCCGTCTTCTTCCAGCAGACCGCCGGGGATGAGGTCTCCCTTCTCTTCCGGGTCAGTGATCATCTCTCCATAAAAGCAGACCGACAGCCATCGGCTTTGCGGGTCATCGTCAATGACGTCAACCATTACGAAGAGTTCTCTCTCCTGGTTCGGCGTGGCGGCCCGCAGTGAATAGCTGACCCCCGGCCTGGCCTTGAATGCCAGCAGCACGGACTCTTTGGCTTCCAGGTGCTTTTTCAGATGGAGAAATACCTGGCGGGTCTGGCCCGTCGTCTCCTGCCAGGTATTGATAAATTCGGTCAATGCTTTTTTTTCGGTTTCGTTCATGAATGCCTCTTTCCCAGTTTATTCCATATTGTTATCCACTAATTTTTTATAGTATCTGCATATATCAAGATAGTCGGAGGCGTCAAGGGTTTCCGCCCGATCTTCGCGGTTGACGCCGGCTTGTCGCAGCACCTGGTCCCAGATCGTTGAAGGCACTTCCGGTTTTCCGGAAACCAGGGCGTTTCTGATGGTTTTCCGGCGTTTGGCAAAAGCGATTTTGATGATTTCAAAAAGCCGGTCGTCGTCGCACGCTTCAAATGTTTCGGGGCTATAGAAAATAATACCGACCACGGTTGAAGCCACCTTCGGCCTGGGGAAAAAGAGCTCTTTTTTTACCCGCATCAGTGGTTTGATCTCGGCGCAATAGCGCAGCATAACCGACAGGCGGCCATATTCCCTGTTTCCCGGCGGGGCGGTGAGGCGGTCGGCCAGTTCCTGCTGAAACATCAGTACCGCCCTTTCGATATATCGGCGGGTTTTTATAAGCCGGACCAGAATTTGGGAAGAGAGGTAATAAGGCAGGTTGCCCATGATAATCAGGCGTTGGCCGGCTTTTTCATAAAGCTCGGACAGATCTACATCCATAAACCCGGCGTTTATGATCGATACGTTGCCCAGTCCGTTCTCCCGGACGTTTTCGGCCAGCAGATCAATCAGCCGGTAGTCGGGTTCGATGGCGTAAACAATGGCCGCGGCGTGCGCCGCCGGAATGGTCAGCGCGCCCGTGCCGGCCCCGATTTCAACTACCGTGTCGGCCGGGGTAATATGAGCGTGCCGGACAATTGCTTGCGCGGCCTGAGGATCGCAGAGAAAATTCTGGCCCAGTTTTTTCCTGGGACGAATATCGCGGGCGGTTAACAGGGCTCTGGGTGACGGCATGGATACCTGCGTCCGGTTTTCTGGTTCTCGGGATTTTTTTAATCCGGTTGGTTACCCGCCCATAGTACTTGCGGGACCATCTTGACTCATTTTTTTGTTTTCAGCCTATCATGTTTATGAAATCTTTTCAATCAGTCGGAGGCCAGCTGCAAGGCCGTTCAGCCGGGACGACTATCTTGTTGACAACCCCCGCGGCCGGGGAGATAAATGTCACAGGCAACATGAAACGAAAAACTCAGGAGGTCGCCGCGCCATGCCCCCTATCATTTCCATCGTCGGCTATTCCAAATCCGGCAAGACCACGCTGATTGAAAAACTGATTCCGGAACTGGCCCGCCGGGGGTTCAGAATCGGAACAGTCAAACATGCCCACCAT
>CAYSMV010000105.1:0-2836 GCA_964432245.1 uncultured Desulfobacterales bacterium | reverse complement strand
ATCAGGAATTATATCGACTGGCTGATCAGTCTGCCCTGGCATAACGTCAGTAAAATCAGAAACGACATCAAACAGGCTGAATCAATATTAAATGAAGACCACTATGGCCTGCAGAAACCTAAAGAACGCATCCTGGAATATCTGGCTGTTCAGTCACTGGTGAAAAAGGTCAAGGGCCCTATCCTTTGCCTGGTAGGCCCGCCGGGCGTCGGTAAGACATCACTGGCGCAATCCGTGGCACGGGCTACCGGCAGAAAATTTATCCGCATTTCTCTGGGCGGCGTCAGGGACGAGGCTGAAATCCGCGGGCACCGCCGGACCTATATCGGTTCCATGCCCGGAAAAATCATTCAGGCTCTGAAAAAATCAAATGTAAACAACCCGGTTTTCTGCCTGGATGAAGTCGATAAGATGAGCATGGATTTCCGCGGCGATCCCTCGGCCGCCCTGCTGGAAGTCTTGGATCCCGAGCAGAATTACACCTTTAATGATCATTATCTCGATATCGATTACGACCTGTCGCAGATCCTGTTTATTACCACCGCCAACACGCTTCAGAGCATTCCCCTGCCTCTTCAGGACAGAATGGAAATCATCACCCTGCCCGGCTACACGGAGTATGAAAAATATAATATCGCCACCACCTTCCTGGTACCCAAACAAATCAAGGCGAACGGCATCGAAGGGTATGATATTACCTTTTCCAAAAACGCCGTTTACGAAATTATTCAGAAATACACCCGCGAAGCCGGCGTCAGAAATCTGGAAAGGGAAATTTCAACCATCTGCCGAAAAATCGCCCGCGATATCTCCACCCACAGTAACAATAAATCATACCGGATAAACGCGAAGACAATACCGCCCTATCTCGGGCAGCCGCAATACCGGCACGGTCAGATAGAAGAAAACGATCACGTGGGGCTGGTGACGGGCCTGGCCTGGACCCAGGTCGGCGGCGAACTGATCAATATAGAAACCGCCATCATGCCGGGCAAGGGAGAATTAACCATTACCGGCAAACTGGGAGACGTAATGAAAGAATCCGCCCAGGCGGCCCTGAGCTATGTCCGTTCCCGATCGGAACAGCTCCATATTGATAAAAAATTTTATGAAACACTGGATATTCATATCCATGTCCCTGAAGGCGCCATTCCCAAAGACGGGCCGTCCGCGGGTGTTTCCATGTGCACTTCACTGGTATCGGCGCTTACCCGGAAGCCGGTTGACCGCAACCTGGCCATGACCGGAGAAATTACACTGCGGGGACGAGTACTTCCCGTAGGAGGCATCCGGGACAAAATCCTGGCGGCACATCGCAGCGGCATAAGCAAAATTATTATTCCCAAGGATTGTGAAAAGGACCTGGAAGAAATACCGCCTTCCATCGCTAAAAAACTCAATATCGTCCTGACCGAGCACATGGACGATATCCTGGCCCAAGCCTTGAAACCCGCGGTTGATTTGCAATCCAAAAATTAACATCACCACGGCCGCTTTTTGCCTTGACTTTAGACGAAATGGCGGATAAAAACACCTTGTTGGTGAAATAAGAGAAACGCCATTTTATGGTATTGGCGTTTGAACAGGGCGGATAGCTCAGCTGGGAGAGCATCGGCCTTACAAGCCGAGGGTCGCAGGTTCAAGCCCTGTTCCGCCCACCATAAAATGTTGTGATTGGTTTAGGGGGTGTAGCTCAGTTTGGTTAGAGCGACGGCCTGTCACGCCGTAGGTCGCGAGTTCGAGCCTCGTCACTCCCGCCAACAAAACATCTCAAGGGATTAGAGCCGTTCTCTGATCCCTTTTTATTTGTTAAAGCTAAAAAATCGTGGTGATTTTTAACACGTAGCAGAAAAACACGATGGAATTTCTGACCGACCCCCATATTTGGCTGGCGCTGGTTGCTCTGACCGGACTGGAAATCGTGCTGGGAATAGACAACATTGTCTTTATCGCCATCCTGGCCGGCCGGTTGCCCCAAGAAAGCCAGGCCGCCGGCCGGCGCACAGGTTTGGCCATGGCCATGGTAACAAGAATTATTCTCCTCTTTTCCCTGACCCTTATCATGCGTCTCACCGGTCCCCTGTTCACGATTCTGGGAAACGCGATATCCGGCCGGGACATCATTCTTCTTGCCGGAGGACTTTTCCTCCTGGCTAAAAGTACCGTGGAAGTTCATGCCCACATCGAAGGCAAACACGACAGCGGTCCCAATCAGGGGAAATCCAGCCACCCTTCTTTTCTGTCGGTAGTGGTCCAGATCATGCTGCTTGACATCGTCTTTTCTTTAGACTCGGTCATCACGGCCATTGGACTGGCCGAGCACATCGGTGTAATGGTGGCGGCCATCGTCATCGCCATAGGATTCATGATGTTTCTGGCCGAGGCCGTAAGCACCTTCATCGAAAAACATCCCACGGTCAAAATGCTGGCGCTTTCTTTCCTGCTGCTGGTCGGCGTTGCCCTTATCGGCGACGGTCTGGACCTTCATATCCCCAGGGGATACATCTATTTTGCCATGGGATTTTCGATTTTTGTGGAAGCACTGAACCTGAGAGTACGCAACCGGGAAAAATTTTTAGAACCGGAATAGCGGCATCACTATCCATGATCAGAAATCAAGCGCCCGCAAAATATGCCGGCAGGCCTGTACCGTTCCGCCCTGTCTTTTTTTGATATACTCCGCGGCCATCTCCTGAACTGCGGGTCGTGGCCGAGGATTTTCAAGCAGCCCGATCAATTCCGCCGCCGCCGTTCGCCAATCCGGAGTTTTGCGAACAAGGCCCGCGGAGAACAAGTCCTGACCTACCCAGGCGAAATTTTCCCACGATGGCCCGAT
>CAYSMV010000104.1:0-2721 GCA_964432245.1 uncultured Desulfobacterales bacterium | reverse complement strand
TCGTATTACGGCCGTTTTATAATTTTTTAGTAAAGGAGTACTTAAAGATGCCACGGAGAAAGAAAAATAGCCGGGCAAGGAGAAGGTGTGTCAGGACACTGACAAAGAAAGAGCAGGATAATGAGAAAAAAAGACCCGGCAATGACGAGGAAGATGGCCGGACAATGACGAGGAAGAGGGAGTATTTGCTTTGACCACCGTTTTCGCCTTAATCATCGTTCTGGGCGTACTGATATTTTTTCACGAATTGGGCCATTTTCTCATGGCCCGCCTGTTCGGCGTCGGCGTGGAACGCTTCTCTCTGGGCTTCGGTCCCCGGCTGTTCGGATTTCAGCGCGGACGGACCGACTACCGGGTGTCGGCCGTTCCCCTGGGCGGATATGTCAAGATGGTCGGAGAGGACCCGGATGATGAGGTCGCCGAAGCCGATATTCCCGAATCATTCACGCATAAGCCGGTATCTCACCGGATTCTGATCGTGGCGGCCGGCCCGCTTTTTAACCTGCTGCTGGCCATCCTGATTTTTTACGGGCTGTTTCTGGCCTACGGCACCCTCTGGCTGAAGCCGGTCATCGGCGAGGTCAGCCCTGACATGCCGGCGCAACATGCCGGCTTGAAGCCGGGTGACGAGGTCCGTTATATTAATGGCACACCCATTAAGGAATGGGAAGAACTGGCCGCCCTGATCGACGGCAGCAACGGACAGGAGCTGACGCTGGAGATCAACCGGGGCGGCGATACGTTGACGCTGTCCGTCACGCCCGCCATGGTTGACGGCAGAACCATCTTCGGAGAGCCGCGCAAACGGTATGTGCTGGGCATTGTCGCTTCCGGCGATGTGGTCCGGGAGAGGGTCGGACCCTTTACCGCTCTGTCCATGAGCCTGGAATCCACCTGGGATATCATCCGGCTGACGGCCATCGGCGTCGCCAAGATGGTCTCCGGCGTTTTGTCGACAAAAGAACTGGGCGGCCCCATTCTGATCGCTCAGATGGCCGGCCAACAGGCCGAGGAGGGCCTGGCCAGTTTTCTGGCTTTTATCGCTTTTATCAGCGTCAATCTGGCCATTTTGAATTTCCTGCCCATCCCGGTACTGGACGGCGGGCACCTGCTGTTTTACACCATTGAGATTATCCGTCGCAAGCCGCTCAGTATAAAGGCCCGGGAGATCGCCCAGCAGTTCGGTCTGGTGGTCATTATTTCCCTGATGGTGCTGGTATTTTATAATGATATTACCAGATTGTTTGAGTAGCCGGAGAGTAATGAGCAGGAGACGAGAAACAGCATGGCCCATCGCCTGGAAATAGCCCTGAGGCCCGATCTGGTTGATCCGGCCGGGGAAACCGTTCGCAAACGGGCGGCGGCTTACCTTTCCATTCATTTGGAGATGGTGCGGGTCGTCAACGTCATCACCATCGACGCCGATCTGGACGACCGGCAACGGGCGGCGGTTCGCGAAATCTTCACCAATCCGGTCACGCAGTTCTCTTCCTGGAAACCGCTGATCATTCCCTTTGACCGGGTCATCTGGGTGGGGTACCGGCCGGGCGTAAAAGACAACCCCGGCGACACGGCCCGGGAAGCCATTTCCGACAGCCTGGACGTTTCCTTCAGCGCGGACACCGGCGTCTATACATCCCGGCGCTACTGCCTGTGCGCGCCCGGTTTGACGGCCGAACAGGCGGACCGGATCGCCAGGGAGCTGCTGGCCAACGACACCATCGAGCAATGGCGCATCTATTCCTGTAAAGACTGGAATGACCGTGAGGGCATCGGCCTGATCATCCCCAGAGTGAAACTGGACCATGAACCCACGGTGGCCGTCATCCCCATCTCCTCGGACGCGGAGCTGATGGATGTCAGCGAACAACGCAATCTGGCTTTGAACCCCAACGACGTGCCTGCCATCCGGGAGTATTTTCTGCGATCCGACGTTCGCGCCCGGCGGGGGGTATTCGGCCTGTCCTATCCTACCGACGTGGAGATAGAGTATATTTCCCAGGCCCGCAGCGACCACTGCAACCACAACACTTTCGGCGGCCTGTTTCATTACCGGGACCTGTCCACCGGCGAAACCAGGACCATCGACAGCCTGTTTGCGGCCTGTATCCGGCAACCGACCCTGGCCCTGAAAGAGAAGAAACCCTGGGTGGTGTCGGTGCTCTGGGATAATGCCGGCGCGGCCCGTTTCGACAACGACTATAACTACGTCATCACCGGCGAGACCCATAACTCGCCCTCCAATATCGAGGCTTACGGCGGCGCCATGACCGGCATCGTCGGCGTTTACCGTGATCCCATGGGCACCGGCAAGGGCGCCAGGCTGGTCATGGGCGGCTACGGCTTCTGCACCGGTCACCGGGATTACCGCGGCGACCTGAAACCCCGGCTGCATCCCCGGCGCCTGCTGGACGGCGTTATTGAAGGTGTCCGCGACGGCGGCAACAAGAGCGGCATTCCCACCACCTTCGGCCAGGTTTATTTTGACGACGGCTACCTGGGAAAGTGTCTGGTTTTTGTCACCGCCATCGGCATCATGCCGGCGAAAATCAAGGGCGCGCCTTCCGAGGAGAAGAAACCCCTGCCGGGAGACTGCATTGTCATGTGCGGCGGCCGTGTCGGTAAGGACGGCATTCACGGCGTGACCGCTTCCTCCGAAGTTTTTTCCGAGCATACCCCGGCCGGGCACGTGCAGATCGGCGATCCCTACACCCAGAAGAA
>CAYSMV010000103.1:0-6201 GCA_964432245.1 uncultured Desulfobacterales bacterium | reverse complement strand
TCGCTGCCGCTTATCCTCAAAATGACGGGGAAGTCCGGTCCGACCTTCTTGCGGACTGCCTCGATAACCTCGCAGGCGAACCTCGCTCTCTTCTCGACGCTGCCTCCATACTCGTCTGTCCTGATGTTGTCGAGGGGAGAAAGGAACTGGCTGATCAGATAGCCGGCGCTGGCGATCATTTCCACGCAGTCATAGCCGGCTTCTTTGGCCCTGGCGGCGGCAGTGCCGAAGGCTTCCACGATCTTTTTGATCTCTTCGATGGTCAGGGCCCGGGGCTTCTGTTTGGAAAAAATCGGCGGCGCCACATCCGAGGCGCTGACCGACTGGTTGCCGGTGATAAAGGTCATTTCATAGCGGCCCGGATGCCAAAGCTGGATGTTGGCCATGGAATCGTACTGGTGAATGGCCTCCACCATCCGCTTGTGCCCGGGCAGAAATTTATCGTCGGAAATATCCAGGCCCATGACCATGCCCGGCACGACCGGGCTTATCCCGACCGTTACCAGACCGGCGCCGCCCCTGGCCCGGCGTTCGTAATAAGCCACGGCGGCGTCATTGATTTCGCCCATGGCGATATTGACCGTCAGGGCCGGCATGATGATCCGGTTGGGCATGGTCATTGACTTGATCGTGATGGGTTTCAGCAAATGTTCAAATCCTGGCATGGGGCACCTCTTTCTTCTTGTTTTATGCGTGTTATGGTTTGTTATGCATCTTTCGGCCTGTATGTAAATTCACCTACATTTGAGGGCTCAAGGATTCCAGTGATTTGGGAGAAAAGGCGCTGTCCGCGGATATCAGAGAAACCAGCGCCCGCTTGAAGACCTCCCGCTGATCTTCGGGAAATGTTTCCATGATCTCTTCATTGGCCTTCAGGCGCAAGGCGCGCAATTCATCCTTCATGCCCGCGCTTTTATCCGTAAGGCAGACCAGAATAGCCCGCCGGTCGCTGGGGTTGCGTTCCCGATATACGAACCCGGCTCTTTCCAGGCGGTCGATAAGACCGGTCAGCGTGGCCGAATCAAACCTCAGCAGCTCCCCGATAATCGTCGGCGAGAGGCGGTCGGCGACCCAGAGGCATTCTATGATCAGGTATTGAGCCGGCGTCAGGCCGTATGGCTCCAGAAAATTTCGTAAAAGCTTCTGAGCGGCCTGTGCCGCGCGGGAGAGAAGAAAACAGACACAGGAGCGGGGATCGTCCAGATTGTTTAACACATCATTATCTTTTATACTTAAATCTTGCATACAAGATACTTTTGCCGAATTTTTCCACCTTGTCAAGTGTAAAATCAAAAAATTAAGAATCGGTAATCATCAATCCGGCAAAAAATTAACCTGGCTGACCAAAGGCTCGTTCTGTTTGATCAGTTTCTGTATCAGTGCCTGTTCCCGCAAATCACTGACGGGTTCGACCCTAGACACGGACTGATTATCGGAATTTTTCGCGTATTTCCATTGTCGGACATAACCGGCTACATTGGCATAGCAAAAAGCCCCGAACCCGCAACAGGTCCGGTCGACAATGCCGTTGCCGACAAAATAGAGCAAATCTTCTCCCTGATAGGGCAGGCGCGCTTCCTTGGTAATCACATAATGGCCGCCGATAGCGGTTACTTCCCTGTTTAATTCCGGGTGAGCATAGTCTCGAACAGGCGCGTTCATTTCTTTCTTGTCCGGTTAAGGGGTTGTCTCCAGCCGGGGCGAGTCCCCGGACGCGGTGACTGGATTAGCAAAAACAGCTCTGTATGCGACCGCCAGAATGCAGAAATTTATGGGCAGGGTTAAAAAAACGCCGATGCCGAAAGCGATGGCGCCGATGCCGCCGATGACCGAAGCCACAATGGTTAATCCCAGAAACGGCCAGAAATTGGCTTTGACGATATCCATGCTGGTGGTCGAAGCTTCCCAGAAGCCCATTTGCCGGTCCGCGATCAGGAACATGCCGAAGACCAGCAGGGTCTGGACGGCATAGCTGAAAAAAAGTGACGCCAGCTGGCCCAGGACGGGTATCCACCCGACCAGAACAACGCCGGCCATAATAATACCGCCCCAGATCAGCATGAACAGCAGCGCGTTAAAAAAGCAGGAAAACCCGTTAAAAATATCTCCGAAGCCGGGCGGCGGCGATTCTCCATCCAGCATCCGTAAGGTGAGAAGGATAAAACCCGCCGTTAAAGGCGGTAACAGAACCAGCAGGGTCAGTCCGCTTAAGATAATCAGGACAAGCGCCGCCAGAATCAGGGTCGTAAAATTTGACTTGTAAAGACGAAAACCATCCTCAATCCATTTGCCAAACTGCACATCAACGGGGGTACTCATAAAATCCTCCTGTCTGTGTTTCAGCGTTTTTTTAAAATTACAAATAATCCGGGAAAAGTCAAGGAATTGAACGGGCAGACAAAAGGCGAAATTTTTTTAAACGACAATGAAATTTTTCTTGTAAAATGAAAAAGAATCGAATAAAAATGACTGACATGTCAGTCAGAGAAAAGAAAAAAGCGGAAACCCGCCAGCTTCTGATGGCCTCGGCCATCCAGATATTTCATAAAAAAGGCATCCACGAAACCCGGGTATCGGATGTTGTATCGCGGGCCGGGGTCGCTCAGGGAACTTTCTATAATTATTTCCCTTCCAAGGAGGCGCTGTTCAAGGCCATCGCCGATGAATACACGGCCAGCTACAGCGCGTTGTTTCACGATTATGCCGGCCGCCTGTTCGAGAACGGCAGCCTTGATTCAATCACCACCGACTTGAGTAGATTTCTGAGACAGTTGTTTATCAGCTGCCGGGATAATATCGCCACCGCCCGGCTGGTATTCGGCGAAGGCGCCGGTTCCGCCGGCCCCTACCAGGAAATATGCGAATCCGTGATCAGCCGGTTTATCGCGCTGATCAAGGGCGTGCTGGACAAGGGCCAGAAAAACAACTTCATCCGGTTTGAGGATACCGAACTGGCGGCG
The DNA here is from genome assembly GCA_964432245.1 of uncultured Desulfobacterales bacterium. GTDB lineage: Bacteria > Desulfobacterota > Desulfobacteria > Desulfobacterales > Desulfosudaceae > JBFMDX01. Next base: position 3,241 of record CAYSMV010000103.1, on the reverse strand, counting down.
ACCATGATTTTCGGCATGTTTCAACGTTCCATGTTTTATTTTCTGCTAACGAAAAAAGATTTCGACGTGGACCGGATTGAACGGGGGATCATGACGTTTCTGCTTGTCGGGCTGGATATACAGCCGGGCAACCGCTGATTGTATAAGGATTAAACTCTTCACCATTATAAAGGAGGAGGCATGTCATACATTTCAAACGCCGACTGGAGCACCTGCACCGAATGCGGCCAGTGTCTCATGAAATGTCCGGTGCTGGAAATGGAGAAAGAGGACGCGGTCGCCGCTATTCGCAAGCTTATCCGGGGGGAACCGGCGCCGGAGGTCCTGGACAGATGCACTTTCTGTTTTGACTGCAACCGGTTCTGCCCCGTGCCGGGTCTTCGTCCCCATGAGCTGATTCTGCAGCGCGCCATAGAAAGGCGGAAGAAGGTGCCGGGGATCTTAAAATACCTGTGCAACGGCCGGAACACCAGAAACATGTTCGGCGATCTGTATAAAAAACTGAAGCCGGATGAGAAAAAAATTATTGAAAAATGGTCGGTCGTTCCGAATGGCGGGGATGTCTTGTGGGTCGGCTGCATCGGCCGGCTCAGCTGCCGGGATCTGGACCGGTCGACCGTGCTGGCGCCGCTGACCAAGTTCGGGCCTCTGGACCTTTGCTGCGGCGAGCTTGCTTACCGGCTCTGCTCCTGGGAACTGTACGAGGAAACCGTCACCCGGACGCTGGCCGTCATGGAAACGTTAAAGATCAACCGCCTGGTTTCCTACTGCGGCTCCTGCTATAATTATTTTGCCAACATTCTCCCCAATGTTTACGGCAAAAAGCTGCCCTACCCCGTGATTTCCCTGTATGAATGGCTGTGGGAACAATATGAGCAGGGAGCCATTCAGGTAAAAAACCCGCGGGCATTTACGGCCGCCGTTCATGAGTCGTGCTATGTCAGCGAGCTGGGCGACGACTTTGCCCAGTGCCTGAGGAAACTTTACAAAGCTACCGGCGTGGAAACGGTGGAACTGGCGCACCATGGAGACCGGAATTTATCCTGCGGCGCCGTCAGCGCGGTCAGAAGCATGAACCTGATGTCCAGCATGATCAAGGAACAGCGCCGGAAATACCATGAGGTTTCCGACGCGGGGGTTTCGGAAATGGCTCTGAACTGTCCGGGATGCTATGTGACCTTGAGTCTCTCCAACCGGCTGTTCGGGAAAAAATTGCGCTACATGCCGGAGGAGCTGCTGTCCGCCTTCGGGGACGATATCACCGTTCCCCTGGGCAAACGGATACCGGGCATCTTCAAAACCGTGATCATGAATTTTCCCCGGACAATGTTCTGGTAGCCGGTCGCCCGCGGCCGGCCCCGCTGCCGCCGATTTTATTATTTATAGGGAGTCACGATGCTGATATCCGTCTGGAAGTCCGAAAACGAGATCCAAAAGGCTCTGGAGAACGCTCAACGCGTAGCGGTTTTTTCCTGTAACGTCTGCGCCAACCTGAACGGTACCGGCGGCCGGCGCGGGTTGCGGCAGATGAAACGGCTGCTCAAGAAATGGGGCAAGGAAATCGTGGTCGCGAAAACCGTTAATGTCTGCTGCTCCGAAGAGATCCTGCGGCAATACCTGCGGATTTATATTGAACCGGTCAAGGAGAGATGCGACGCGCTGATCATGCTTTCCTGCGCCGGTGGCGTCAAGTGCGCCTTTTTGTGCGATCCCGGCATCCCGGTCGTGGCCGCCCTCGACTCCATCGGCAGCGGAGTTGTTTCGACCTCCATGGAACCGATCGATGTCGGTATCTGCCAGGCATGCGACCATTGCGTCTTGACCTGGACCGGCGGAATCTGTCCGCTGGCCGGGTGTCCTGCCAGAAAAAAATACGGGCCGTGCAAAAAGGCGCCCAAAGAAGGAACCGCCTGCGCGATCGACCCGGACCGGGAATGCGTCTGGAAGAAAATCGAACAGAAAGGAGACATGGCGGCGCTGGCGGCCATGGAAAAAATCCACGGGCAAAAGGATTACGAGCGCATTCCCGCGGTCAGGTTCAGGGGTTCTCCCGGTATTGTCCGCAAAACATCCGGCTGGTTCATGGCGCGGATACCGGGCATCTCCTGGCTGATAGATCTGGTGAAATAGGCGCTCCGGTCACTATTGTCCATTTTGGTCCTTTGGGGAAAAGACCGGTTGAAACCGGCCCCCAAAGGGTTAAGGTGAGAGAAAGAAGAACTTACTCTTAAAAGCGTTGAAATAAACCTCAAGAAACAAGGAGTCACAGTCATGGCTATTTATAACGCTCACCCCGGGAATGCCGGGCGTATGGCATTGATCGGCTTGATGACCCTGCTGGTGATCGCATGGCAACCCGCCATGATTCCGACGGCGGCAGCCGCTGGAGAAGACTTTCAGGGCCTGCTGGAGGAGACGCTGAAGGACTTGTGGGCCGGCCGGGAACCATGTCCGGAACTGGACCGGCGGCAACAGACGTTAAAAGCCGCGCTGGCTTCGGGCGCCATGACGAAGGCGGAACTTGAATGCGTCATGGAAGCGACGATTTCCTCCATCCTGAACAATCACCAGACGACGCGATATGTCTTGAAAACTTTTCCCGACCGCTTCAACGCTATTTTTTCTCCCTCGATGAAGTGGGAAGAGTTTAGAACGATCCTGTGGCGGTCGCTGACGTCGGTAATCAGAGAAGAGGATCCCGTCTCGATCAAAGTCGGTACTCTCGCTCCTCAGGGAACCCCCTGGTTGAACGTGCTGGAATCCAGTCTCTTCCCGGAAATAAGCAAATTAAGCGGCGGAAAAGTTCAGTTTAAAGTCTACAGCGGCGGCGTCATGGGAGAGGACACCGACATCCTCCGGAAAATGGATGTCGGCCAGCTTGACGGCTGCGGCTGCACCGCGATCGGCGCGCTGGAAGCCTCTCCGAACATGTCGGCCCTGCTGCTGCCGGCCCTGTTCAACAACTATGAAGAAGTGGATTACATATTTGAAAAATTCAGAGAAAAGCTGGACAGGGGCTTTGAAGAACGGGGATATATCCTGGTGACGCTTATTGATACCGGGTATTTTTATATATTTTCAAAACACAGGGTAGCCAGCCTGGCGGATGTAAGAAAGCAGAAAATGTACACCTGGTTCGGCATCGTGGAGACCACGATGTTTGAAGAGCTGGGGATAAACGCCATGCCCGTGGCGGTGCCCGAGGCGGTCTCCACCCTCAGCTCGGGCCTTTTTGACACGG
>CAYSMV010000102.1:0-1666 GCA_964432245.1 uncultured Desulfobacterales bacterium | reverse complement strand
ACGCCGGCCCATCGATTACAGCGCGGAAATCCCGGTTCTGGCGGTGCGGATTCAGGAGATGTTCGGTGCCGCGGATACGCCCGCCATCGCCGACGGCCGCCTGCCGCTGCAACTGCACCTGCTCTCTCCCGCCGGCCGTCCGGCCCAGATCACCCGGGATCTGGCAGGCTTCTGGCGCAACAGTTATCCGGCCGTAAAAAAAGAACTCAAGGGGCGCTACCCGAAGCATTACTGGCCCGATGATCCCCTGAACGCGATACCCACGGACCGGGTCAAGCCCAGGCAGAAGTGATAAGGCTTCATTGTTTTCCTTCGTCATCCCGGCCCACAATCCTCCGAGGTCATCCTCCGACTTGATCGGAGGATCCATGTTTTTAAATGGTATGTGATTTTAAAACCCGGGAAACCCGGGCCAAAAGGAAACATGTGAGACCGAGACATAAGTAATTTTGGGAATTAACTATGGTGTCCCCTGAATTGCGTTTCCCTATGCCTGGCTGATCGTTATTGCGTTCGCAACGGAAACCACGACGTTAAAGGCGCGCTCCAGATCAAACTCCGCGAAATCACGTGCGCGCAGAACAGGTCTCAACCGGGCATCAAGTTGTTCACGCAATTGCGCCAGTCGCTCCCGGGATACATCAACCGGTTCGTTGCCGGGTACAGCGAGTTTTTGCCGGACCAGATCCGTCATTTTCCCTTCAAGGGGATGAAAGCCCAGTTTTCGCACGGCATAATCAATGTCGAAGAAGTCGCGGATCGCCGCCTCGCGCCTGGACAATGCCGCCCGTAGCTTTTCCGCCATCGCCTCACTCCATGAAATGCACTGCATAGGAAAAACGGGAACCATTGGTTCGCCCGATACGGGATTGAGAAGAATTGTCCGGGCCTTGCCGGCAATCACTTTTGTCAGAAGCGGTTCACGTAACCCGACCTCGATCTTGATGGTTTCCTCCTGCGGGCTGATTCGCGAGGCGTACGCGACAACTGCAATATACTGGGTCGAGCTGTTCGCTCCCGCCATGGGCTTGATAAAGCGAAAAGGAGTAATCCTGTCAGGGATCTCCGTGACGGCTTTCTTGATGCCTGTAGACAGGTTGCGTCTTTCAGAGCGGGAAGAAACAACGGGTATGGGAATGACAAAATCCAAATCCTCACTGAGACGATAGAAACCGGCATACACCTTGGCCAGGCATGTTCCACCTTTGAACACGAGCTGTGCGTCGGCCCTTGTCAGGTAATCCAGCAGAATCGTGCAAAAATAATCTTTCTCAATCAGCCGGGGAGAGAACCGGGTTTCCGCTGCCGTAAAATTCACGGCTTCACGAAACAGCACCTCATCCTCATGGGCACAAATATTCCCCGAAACTTCAGTTCTGCTCATTCAGGACGACTCCCCAACGACGGCTGGTTTTTCCCCGCTTCGGACTGGTTGGAATCCAGGGAATCATGGCTGTGGACGGCGCCAGCGCTTTTTCCAGCCTCTTTAACAATTTTTCTTCCATACCCATCATCTCAAGCAAAGCGCCCATTCGCCGGATAGTCCCTTTGTCGCCGTAACGGAGTGTTACCATTACTAGCTCGGCCGCGGACACCCGGCCGGTGCTCACCTCCATACGAATCCACTCATAAGCCCGTGGAAGGCTGTTAAACCTTGACCAGTCAT
>CAYSMV010000101.1:0-1653 GCA_964432245.1 uncultured Desulfobacterales bacterium | reverse complement strand
GTTCGCCGAAGTCGGCCCTGAAGGCTTGAAGTTGCAGACGCGGGTTCTGGAGACGGCGTCAAAACACGGCATCAGGCTGTGGGGGCCTAATTGCGTCGGCCTGGTGGATATCGTCAACCGTCATGTTTTTTCGTTTATATCCCCGGATATCGTGGAGCGGGAACCCGTACCCGGGCGGGTCTCCATGATCGTGCAGAGCGGCATGCTTTCCGGAGGCTTCCTGCTGGATATGATGACCTGCGACCAGATGGGATTTGCCAAGGTATGCTCCATCGGCAACAAAATGGACGTGAACGAGTGCGATCTGCTGGAATATCTTTTTAACGATCCCCAGACCGATGTCGTCGGCTGTTACATAGAAACCCTGGTGGACGGGCGGCGGTTTATCGAATTGTGCCGGTCCACCGACAAGCCGGTGGTGGTGATCAAGGGCGGCAAAACAGAACACGGCGCCAGGGCGGCCATGAGCCACACGGCCAGCATGGCGGCCGACACCGCCATCGTGAGCGGCGTTCTGGCCCAGGCCGGCGTGATTGAAGCCAGCGATTTTAAACAGATGGCGGATATATGCAACACCCTGGCCCTGGTTCAATCCCGGCCGGAGGCGGAAGAGGGCAGGGTGGCCATACTGACTTACAGCGGCGGGGCTGGCATTCTGTCGGCGGATTTGATGACCGGCCGACGGCTGCGTCTGGCCGAACTGCGGCCGGAGACAAAAAAGAAGATGGAACCGGTTTTCCCGGACTGGATGCCGGTCAACAACCCGGTGGATTTCTGGCCGGCGGTGGAAAAAAGCGGCACCGTCAAGACTTACGCCACCTGTTTTCAGGCGGTCCTGGAAGACCCCGGGGTGGATGTGGTATTCATGCACCTTTTTCTCGGCGGCCAGATGAAGCTGGATTTGACCTCTCTGGTCGAAGCCGCCCGGCAAGCCGGAAAACCTCTATTCTGCTGGGCTATCGGCGACAACCAGGCCCGCCGGGAACTCAAGGCGGTTCTTCAGAAGCAGGGAGTGCCGCTGTTCCGGGAACTGGATCGGGCCATGGCCTGCATGGACGCCCTGTTCGTCCATCGGCGTGTCTTGAATCTCAGGGCCGCGCGCGATGATCGGCCGGGGCTGTTGGCCGGCTGATGCGTTATTTCTTTCTGGTCCGTTCAATGAATCCGGAGGCAATGCGGTTGGCCTGCTTCATGAGCAGGTGGTAGAGCCAGTGGTGTTTGCGCTTCAGCCAGTAGAGCAGCCGGATGTCGGTCGAGGTGAACACCAGGAACTTTTTTTTTCTGACGGCGGCGATGATCTGGTCCGCGACTTTTTCCGGAGACACGGCCCTCTTTGAAAACATAGCCTCCAGTTTTTTTACTTCGGGGCGACTCCGGTCCACGCCGATAATCTCAACGGTCTTTTTCAAAGGCGTCTCCACCGCGCCCGGGCAGACCACGGTGACGTTGATATGGTGCTTCATCAGGTCGTACCGCAGGACCTCCGAAACCCCCACCAGCCCGAACTTGGCGGCGCTGTAAGTAACATGCCAGGGAAAGGCGACCAGCCCGGCAGCGGAGGCCACGTTGACCAGGTGGCCGCCCCGGCCGCTTCTGATCATCTCCGGCAGAAAGCAGATGATGCCGTGGATCGGCCCCCAGAGGTCGACATCG
>CAYSMV010000100.1:0-2537 GCA_964432245.1 uncultured Desulfobacterales bacterium | reverse complement strand
TATTGCTCGGCCCTTTACGCCTTTACCGGCGCGGCCTTTGCGCGGGTACAGTTTTACGAACAGGAGTTGACGGCCCTTCCCCTGATCGTTTTTTCTTTTGTCGCCTGCCTGTATGCCTTGCGCAGCCATGGACACGCCGTCTTTTTCGCGCTTGTCTCCGGTTGTCTGCTGGCAGCCGCTTTGATCTGCTGGCATTTTACCCGGTTTTACCTGCTGGCTTTCTGGACGGCCATGGCCGGCGCTTTTTTATTTTCCGGCGGCGGCCGGCAACCGGCCATCGCGGCCGGGGTGATGCTGCTTGCCGCCGCGGCCGCCGGCGTGCTGTCGCCGGTCATGCGAAGCAGCGCTCTGCTTGTTTCACCGGCCATGATGGCCGGCTGCCTGGTAACCGCCGTTATTTATTATGATGCCCGGCATGATCTGAGATTTCTATCCCGTCTGGCTCTGCTGCTGGCCGGGGTCGTCGTGATCATCATCGTGCTCTCTTTTGGCCACGAAGAGTATGCCTATGGCCATGTCTGGGATTTGTTAAGGTACAAGGCGTCCTGTTTGCTGATGAAGCCGGCCGACCCGGCGGATCTGTCCTTTGAGGGAAGGCTCCTCTGGAACGGGCCGTTTAATACCCCGTCGCCTTTTTTCCTGGTTTATCGCTACGGCCTGCTGCTGCCGCTGTCCCTGGCCGCGTTTTTTCTTTTTTTCAGGCGCCGGCGCCGCGCCGCCGGTTTCGGGGATATCCTGGTCGTTTTCCTGGCCTTTATTTTCCTGGCCGCGAACATCATGGTGCAGCGGTTGACGATATTCGGCGCTTTCTTCCTGGGGCTGGTTGTCGTCTACTTTTTTTCTCCGCCGGCCGGGTCTCTTTCCAGGACGGATCCCGGCCGGTTTTCTTTTTTTTCTTACGGGAATCGAGGACGGCTTTCGTGGATCATCGCGGCGGCCTGTCTGGTTTTTCAGATCAGGGAAGCCGTGCTGTGCGACCGGACGGTTTTTGCCGAGGTCGCCAGGCGGCTGATCCCCGATGATTCCCCGGTCCGGTTGTCGCTCTATGCCGTTGATGACATTGCCATGCTGAACTGGATCCGGAGCCATACCCCGGAAAAGGCGGTGTTTCTCAGCAATCTCGAGAACAGTCCGTCCATCCTGGCATACACGGGCCGGGCGATTAATCTGCACCCCAAGTATGAGGTAGGGGCCCTTCGGGAAAAATACAGAACCGCCCTGTTCACTCTTTTCGGGGAGGATGAAGAAGCCCTTTACCGGCTGCTGGACTCTCTGGAAACCGACTATTATCTCTATCCGGTCCGAAACCTTCTGGATGCCGGACCGGAGGGGCAGCGTTATGTCGCCGGGTTGTCGGAAGTATCCCGGAAAAGCCTGATCTGCCGGTTGCATTTTGAGCCGGACGGTTTCCGGCGGCTGCGGCTGGTATACCGGAACAGGTCTTACCAGATCTATCGCGTGATTGACCCCGCGGGCGGAGAGGAAGTCGAGTCGGAATATGTGGTCCCTTATTTCCCGGTCTATGACCCGGCGCTGTTCAATGAGCCCGGGGATTGCCTGGACGGCTGCTTCAACGATGCCCTGACCCCGGACGTGATGGCGCGTGTCGATTACGCTATCCGGACGATGAACAGGGCCGGAGAGTGGCTTTCCGTTGGAGACCGGCGCATGACGATGGAATCGATAAAGGAGGCCTTGACGATCGGCCTGCCCGATGGCCGCGTTTATTCCCGGGCCGCCGATTATGCACTCCGGCTGGGCAATCCGGACCGGGCCTTTGCTTATATCCGGATGGCGCTGGCCTGCGATCCGGAGAATATTGAATTCAGGAAACTGCTGGCCCGGATTCATGCGGCCTGCCATGAGCCGCGTCAGGCCCTGGCGCTGGATCCGGGTTACGCGCCGGCCCGACTTAACTTTGAGGCGCTGAAGAACGGTAAACAGGGCGAAGGCCGGAATCCGGCAGGAAACTGAGGGCTTTCTCAGGAGCCGCGCCTGAATTTTTCGATGATTTCCGAGAGCACGCGGTCTGTTTTTGTCTCCTGCCGCTTTTGTTTCAGGTTTACAATTATCCGGGTAAGCCTTGAGGGACGGCGGAAAAAAGCGATGGCATAGAATTGAATCAGTCCCAGCCATTTCAGGACCAGCAGAAGATTCTTTCCCATGACCGGGTTCCATGATATCGAAGGAACAAGCGCGGTGGCGCCCGCCGCCTGGTAGCAGAAGGCGTCGTCGACCTTTACCTTTCGGATCACGGTCTGGCCGGCAAACGCCTGTGTCCCCGGCAGCAGCGCAAAAGAAGAGATGGCGATTTCATCGACGTCGCGCCTGGCCAGCCAGCGGATCAGGCGGTAGGTCATTCCGACGTCTTTTGGCGTTTCCGCGGGATAACCGATGATAAACAATACGCTGACGATCATCCCCGCTTTCTTGGCGTCGATAACGGCCCGCCGGAAACGGTTCAGATCCAGATGCTTGTTCATGGCCGCCAGCACGGCCGGGCTGCCGCTTTCAGGGGCCAGCTGAAGATGGCGGCA
>CAYSMV010000099.1:0-4315 GCA_964432245.1 uncultured Desulfobacterales bacterium | reverse complement strand
TTTATAAAACTGACATGTCAGTTTTATTTTTTTGTTGTCCTCTTGTCAATAAAAAAACGGAAAATTTTATGGAAGCGGAAAAAAGAAAACAACTGATCTTAGACTGCGCCAAAAGGCTCTTCTCAACTTACGGCTTTTACCGGACCCAAATATCTGATATTACCAAGGAGGCAAAGATAGCCCGGGGCACAATTTACCAGTATTTTAACAACAAACAGGACATTTTCATCACCCTGCTTGAAAATGCTTACCGGCAATGGGAAACAGCCATCTTAAAAACCGTGTCGGAAATCAATCTAAAAAACATCAAACCGGTGACATACCTTAAGCTCCGAATTAAAACAACGGTTGATTTTCTTGTGGCCGATCCGGATATATGCAATATTGCCATGACCATGGGCCTGGGCCTGCCGACGGAACTTGAGCAGGCCACCCGCCGGCTCGAAGAGAAGATTATCATCATCGCCATCAACGACTTCAAACTGGGGCTTCATAATAACCACGTCAGAGAGAATCTGAACATAAAACATGTCGGAGAAATGCTGACCGGCGCTATTTTCAGTTCCGTTTTCTTCGCTCTTTTGCGGGCAAACAAAGACCCCGGCCTGATCAACGTCGAAACATTGACAGACGAAATCGTTGATCTGTTCGCGCCGGGAATTTTCAAGCCGGAAGCACTGAGCCTGTAATTTTAATTTTGGGCTCTTCTTCAAATTTGTTTTAGACATTCATTATTATTCGAAAAAACGCTTAATGGTTTCGCCGGTTACCGTTTTTCTTCGCGCCCCGAAAGTCTCACGAAGCGAACCGTTGGGCCTTTTTACGATTCCATCAAAGATGATTAAATCGTAAAAGTCGGAAAATGATCATTTTTGAAAATTTGGATTCCGACGGCCTTTTCCTGCGACTAAAATGGGAGAAGAACCTGATTTGGGAATAAAATAAAACTTATGATTGGTTTTTTCTTGACAGGGTTGGTTTATAAAATATAATAAATCGTTTTTAAGATATGCAATATAAAGTCATTATTGTCCATGAAGCTCAGGAGTTATTATGTACGCAGTAATTGCTTCCGGTGGAAAACAGTACCGGGTTGAAAAAGACGAAGTGTTGAGAATGGAAAAAATTCCTGGTGAAGTCGGCGATACCGTTGCCTTTGACAAGGTCCTTCTGTTTGCCGATGCCGACAAAATCAGCATCGGACGGCCCATGCTGGAAAATGTCACCGTCAGAGGGCATATTGTCGAGCAGGATAAAACAAAAAAAATGATCGTATTTAAGTTTAAACGCAGAAAAAGATATCGACGGAAACAGGGACACAGGCAACCTTTCACAGCCGTTAAAGTCGACGCCATAGAAGCTGCTTGAAAAACGGTTGGTTTGTTGAATTTACAAAATTGGGGTGTTTCAAATGGCTCATAAAAAAGCGGGCGGAAGCTCAAGAAACGGTCGGGACAGTAGAGGCCAGAGGCGCGGCGTCAAAAAATTCGGCGGGGAAACGGTCAAGGCGGGCAGCATTATCGTGCGCCAGCTGGGGACAAAATTTCATCCCGGGAACAACGTGGGGCTGGGCAAAGACTATACCCTGTTTTCAAAAATTGACGGCGTGGTCAGATTTGAGTCTTCGGGAAAGCGTAAAAAAATCAGCGTATACGCAGATTGAAATTTATTGACGAAGCCATCATTACTGTCAGTTCCGGGCACGGCGGCAGCGGATGCGTCAGCTTCAGGCGGGAAAAATTTATTCCCCGGGGAGGCCCCGACGGCGGCAACGGCGGCAACGGCGGCAACATCATCTTTAAAACAGATCCCGGAAAACGAACCCTTCACTGTTTTAAAACAAAACGGTCTTTCGCGGCCCAGAACGGCGCCCCGGGCAAAGGAAAGCAGCAAACCGGCAAAAACGGCAAAGACGCCATTATTTCCATCCCCCCCGGAACGATTATCAGCGACGTTGAAACAAAAAAGATAATCATCGATATGGTCCTTGCGGACACGACGTTTACTCTTCTCAAGGGCGGTCGAGGCGGCAAAGGAAACAAACATTTCACAAGCTCAACCTATCGCTCTCCCAAATTCGCTCAACCGGGGGAACCCGGCCAGACGGCAACCGTAAAATTAGAGCTTAAACTTCTGGCGGATGTCGGCCTTATTGGTCTTCCCAATGCCGGAAAATCCACGCTGTTAAGCGCTATCTCGGCGGCCCGGCCGAAGATCAGTGATTATCCTTTTACGACGCTGTCGCCAAATCTCGGCATGGTTCAGGTAAAAAACAGCGAGCCTTTTGTAGCCGCCGACATCCCTGGTTTGATCGAAGGCGCGCACACCGGCGCCGGGCTCGGCACCCGGTTTTTAAAACACATCGAACGAACCCGGATTCTTGTCCATCTCATTGACGCCGCCGCTATTGACAAAACAGATCCGTTGCGGGGATACCACACGATAAACAACGAACTGACGCTTTACGGACAAAACCTGGCCGGAAAACCGCAGGTGGTTGTTCTGAATAAAATGGATGTTCCCGAGGCCGCCGGCCTGGCTGAGGCGTTCATCAAAGCCGCCCGGCCGAAAACCTGTTTTAAAATTTCAGCGGCGGCTAAAACCGGCCTTGATGATTTAAAAAATTACCTGTTTGCGCTATTATATAAAAAATCATGAACCAGATTCGACAGCATATACTTACGAACGCCAGACGAGTCGTGATCAAGGCCGGCAGCGGGGTGCTGACCGGAAAGCACGGCCTCAACGACAGCTCGATCAAATCTATCAGCCGGGGCATCAGCGACCTGATGGACAAAGGCGTTGAGATTATCTATGTCTCATCCGGCGCCATGGCGGTCGGCGAAAAAAAGCTCGGCTTCACCAGACGCCCTTCCGAATTACCCAAGCGGCAGGCTGTAGCCGCCACCGGCCAGGCGGGGCTGATGATGGAATATGAGAAAGCGTTCGCCCGGTTCGACAAACAGGTCGCCCAGATTCTGCTCACCAGCGACGACCTGACCAACCGGAAACGATACCTGAACGCCCGCCACACAATCAACACGCTTTTGTCCTGGAAAGTCATCCCGATTATCAACGAAAACGACACGGTCGCAATCGAAGAGATCAAGCTGGGAGACAACGACAATCTGGCCGCCATGATAACCCTGCTGATGGACGCGGATATTCTGATTAACCTGACGGATATCGACGGCCTCTACGATAAAGACCCCCGCCGGGATCCCGGGGCCGAACGCCTTGATTTCGTTTCCGCCGTTTCCTCGAAACTGGAACAGGCGGCGGGAAACATTCCCGGGCCGCTTGGCAGCGGGGGCATGCTGAGCAAGGTAAAAGCGGCCAAAAAGCTGATGGCCGCCGGCATACCCATGATTATCGCCTCCGGCCGCAAGAGCAACATCCTGTCCGAAATTTTTTCCGGAGAGCCGACCGGGACTTTTTTCGAACCCGGACCGCGAAAAATGTGCGGTAAAAAACGCTGGATCGCCTTCAGTTTAAAAGCCAAGGGTGAAATTACCGTTGATGAGGGCGCGGCCGGCGCCATTACAGGTCGGGGCAAAAGCCTGCTTTCCAGCGGCATCGTTGCCGTTGCCGGAGAGTTCGGCATCGGCTCGGCCGTAACCATTAAAAACAATGCCGGCGAAACAATCGCCACCGGCCTGGTCAATTATTCCGCGGTCGATATCCGATCCATCATGGGCTGTAAATCGAATCAGATAGAAAAAAAACTGGGCTATAAGCCTTATGATGAAGTCATTCACCGAGACAACCTGGTCGTTTGCTGATCCGGGCCGGTTGCTTTGTGAGGTTGCCGTCTGAATCAATCTTTTATGCGTAAGGGGACCGATAATGACGATTGAAGAAACGATTTTAAATATGGCCAAAAACGCCCGGTCGGCGGCGGCGCTTATGGCTAAATGCCCGACAGAGGGAAAAAACCGATGCCTGAAAAACATGGCCCGTCAGCTTGAAAAAGACGTTGTCAGGATTAAGGAAGAAAACGGTAAAGACGTAAAAGAAGCGGAAAAAAACGGCCTTCCGGCAGCCATGATTGACCGGTTGACGATAAGCGACGGCACGATTCAATCAATGGCCGCGGGCCTTCTTGAGGTGGCGGCGCTGAACGATCCGGTCGGCTCAAAAAGCGCCACCTGGCGCAGACCCAACGGTCTTGAAGTCGCGCGAATGCGCATTCCTCTTGGTGTTATCGGTATTATCTATGAGTCAAGGCCGAACGTCACGGTGGACGCCGCCGGACTCTGCCTCAAAGCGGGGAACGCCGTGATCCTCCGCGGCGGCTCTGAAGCGCTGCGCTCCA
>CAYSMV010000098.1:0-10954 GCA_964432245.1 uncultured Desulfobacterales bacterium | reverse complement strand
CCAATCACCACTCTCCGGACGAATGATCGCGTATCATTCTCTCCACCCGCTTCACCACCCTGCCCTGAAACTGCTTGACATACCGGCTGAGCCCGACTCTGAAATAAGCCGGCAGCATCCTTACCGCCCGGGCGGTATTACCCTGGCAGCTTATGCGGAGAAGCCGGAAGTAAGTTGTCGGTTCAAGCACCAGAGCTGAAACCAACTCGTTAAAAAACAAATAGAAACGGAACTTCAAAGAGGAGCCTCTTCTGCCATAAAGAGCCGCCAGGCGCCGGGTCATGAGCCGGGGTATATATGCCGAAATCCGCGTCAGTCGGTTCAGGTCGGTTTTTCTATAGTCATGATAATTTTTTACCAGGTATTCCCGGGGAGGATCGTTTTTTTCGTCTACAATACGCCGATACAGGCCGGTCCCCGGAAAAAGAACCAGCGAAAACAACTGCAGAAAATAGGGTCTGGGGATAGCGGCCAGAACAGCGATGGTATCCAGCCGATCGGCATTCGACTCCAGCGGGTTATCCAGAATCACATCATAATAGGCGGCAACTTCCGCTTTCCGGATAACCGCGGCCGCCTTTAAAAAATCACCGCTGAACGATTGCCGGTTGTAGATATCATTCAAAACGCGATCGCTGCCGCTTTGCAACCCCATGGAAATCCAGGACAGGCCCGCTTCTTTCAAACGTCGCAAACGGCCCTGGTTTATAAATGACGGAATGCAGCGGACAATAAACGGCCGGCGGATGCGATTCTGATAGGCGTCGCAGAACTCCGCCAGATAATCATCGGAACAGGCCAGAAAACAATCGTCCTGAAAATTGACATAGACAATGTCCGGATATGTTTCCATGGCGGCTGCGAGCTCGGCCATGATGTTGTTCACGCTTCTGCGCCTGATCGCTTTGGTACCATACAGCCGGGTCAGAAAATCATTACAACAGTATGCGCAGGAAAAGGGACAGCCACGACTGCCCATGAAGCTGTAAACCGTTCCTTTCCAGCGGGCGTATTTTCTAAAAAGCGTTTTACCCAGAGGCATGATTCTGTTCTGATGAGCGATAAAACTATTGCCTGGAACGTGACCCGAAAAAGGCAAGCGGTCAAGATCCTTAATCAAAGGAGCCAGCGGCGTTTTCACGATTTTCCCATCTTTCTTACACCAGAAATTTGGAATCTGCCCGACATGTTTACCGGCATGAATAGCGGCCGCAAAATTAACCACAGCCGTCTCCCCCTCACCGACACAGATATAGTCGGCATGATCAAGGCAGATTTCCGGCGCAATGGTTGGATGGATACCGCCCCAGACTATCGGAATGCCGGGCGCCGCTTTTCGAATATATTCGGTAAGCGCCACGGCGCCGTAATGTTCATGAGACATCAGGCTGATGCCGATAAATCCGGGAGGATTATCCCGAAGCAGAACACCGACCTCTTCCAGCAGCGCCTTGTCATCCGGCCGCAGTCCGGGTAAATAAAGGATGGCCGAACTAAACCCCTCCCGCATCAAAGTGGCATGCAGACTCTTCAGCCCGATGGTATCAAGATCAACCTGCAGGGAAATCAATAAAGCGTCTTGGCAGAAATTGCTCACGACTCCTCCACCAGGTCAGCCCGAATGTTTCGTTATTTCTTTTGATGCCGGTTTTTTAGAAAAACCGTCCTTTTCCCGCGCCACGCCAGCGACACTGTCCGGAGAACATTGACGACAAACTGTTTTACGGCATAAGGCTGAAGCAATAATTGTCTTCCGTACCAGGAAAAAAATTCCCTGGGATTTCGAAAAGGTAATTTCAACAAATTCTGAAAATAAGTCTTGCCCTGCATAAACTGCAGGCGAGCGCTCTCAATCGAGGCCACATTCAAGGCTGACTGATAAAAATCATTACCGATCTCATAGGCATAATCATCGGAAATAATGCCCCTCTCCAGACAATAGCGCCATAACTCGGAACCCGGCAGGGGCGTGTACACAAACGGAACCAGATAATCAACGCCGATTTTCTGGCCGAACCGGAGGGAGTTTTCGATCTGCCGCATGGATTCCTCGGGAAAACCGATAATAAAATAGCCCACGGTGGAAATGCCATGACGCCTTGCCAGTCGGGCCGTCTCCACGGCTCTGTCCAGAGAGAACGGCTTCTTCACGTAGCGCTCAAAAGAGACCGGGTCGCCGGACTCAACCGCGATGGTGATCTGATAGCAGCCGCTTTTCTTCATCAACCCCAGCAGTTCATCATCCACCGTCCATAAGGCCAGGCCATTCGGCGTATTCCAGGGCATGACCAGCCCCCTGTCCGTCATTCCCCTGAAAATATCGACGGCCCGCTGCCGGTCAAGTGTAAGATTGTCGTCCTGCCATTTCAATTCCTGAACGTCATATCTCTCTTTCAGGTGCTCTATTTCCGCCAGCACATTCTCAGCCGACCGCTTGCGAAAGCGCCCTCCCCAGTGGCGCCACGAGGAACAGAAAGGGCATCTGTAGGGGCATCCCCGGCTGGAGATCAGAGGGGTATTCCGGATTTTCCGCCAGAAATAGGCCATCGGCGCCAGCGCCTTGAAATATTTTTCCATAGGCAGCAGTTCCCGCGCCGGAAACGGCAAATCATCAAGAGATTCTATCCAGGATTCGCGCGGTCGGACGCATATCCTGTCGCCGTCGCGATAGGCGATCCCATCAACCGCCTCCAAGTTTTGCCTGCCGTTATGGGCGTCAATAATTGCCCGCAAACCCAACTCCCCTTCGCCCAGGACCACATAATCAACGCCCGTCTTTTCCAGTGTTTGTTCCGGAAGAAAAGAAGGATGGGTACCACCGGTTACGATTACGATGTCCTTATCGATTTCAGATTTAATCCGATCGGTTAACTGACGCATCAGCGGAAACTGATTGGAAAAAATACATGAAATGCCGACCATATCCGGCGCCTGACGCCTTACCCGGTCAACGATCTCATCCGGAGACAAGCCGATTATTTCCATTTTGCCGGCTGTGGGCCTCCTCTGGCGGGCTCCTTCTACCACACAATCCAGAAGCGCCACATCCACCATATCCCTGACAAAAGCCGCCAGATAGGCGACTCCCAGCGGAGGACATACCATGGGCGGCAGAATATTCTTCACGTGATAATAAGGGGGGAAGATGAACATCAGTTTGGCGACAGGCCGCAACCTGTTTGTGGCAGAAGGCATGAATAATATAGTGAAATCAAATAATTAAAAAGTTAGAGTTTGTTTCCCTGTTTATTTTCCTTGACTATTAATCCGGAAAAGAGTAAAGTACAATCAAATATATTTGAAATTCATTGCTACTGTTTGTCCACTTGTTTTCTGACTGATCGCTCTTGCTCCTGACTCATCGAGCTTTTTATAACTATCAACCGCTGCGACAAGAGTCAACGGGAAAGAGCCTCCATCCAGGCAGCGCGCATTAAGTAAACGTGTTTGATAGGGAGGAGGTGAGACGATGATGAGAACAATGTCGGAAAACAATGCCGCCAGAAATCAGGCATTCATCCCGGGGAAAAGCAAGCCGGGTGTAACAAAACTCTCCGCGATCCCGCTCAACATTTATAGACGGCCACTTTACACCCGGAGATCGCAGGCCCGTATTTACCGAAAAAGCCGTATACGGTTCGCCGAGTACAACTCCAGCCATTTTCATGACGCCTTGATGCTTAATGAAAGCAGCGGCGGGATGTATTTCGAAACAGATATTCAACTTCCTCCAGGCACCCTCATTCATATTAATATTATCCCGCCGCCCTATATGAGAACCTGGTCTCCGGACAATATGTATACCGCCGAAGTCAGATGGTGCCGGCCGATAAATCCCGACCGATTCAGAAGATTCGGCGTTGGTGTGCTCTTCTCTCGAACAGTGACGCAATAAGCATCAGCCACTTCTCCGGCAATCTTCTTTTGCTTTTCTTGTTTGTTCTTCCGATACCCTTGTTCCCTGTGCCTTCCAGAGTCACACCGCACATCTGGATCGTCCGGTCGACCGCATCTTACAATATTGTCGCCCTCGGCAAAGCGCCATTATGGCAGTCCACCATTACGCCTGCGCCCTTTCTGGCCATACTGCAATTAACGACCAGCGTGCGTCCCAGGAAGGTGGCGCCTGTTTCTTCGTGAATATGCCCGCAGATCAGAAGAGACGGCTGATATTTCCGCGCCAGTTCGCGCAGTGCCCTGGAGCCGGAGTGAAACCGGCCCATGACCCTGTCAAGCGTACCGCGGGGCGGAGGATGTGTCACCAGAACGGAAACATCACTGAAAAAAGTATCCAACCGGGTGAGCAGCCGTTTTTCCGCCAGGCATAAACGTGATTCAAAGGGCAACAAAAAAACACCGCTGATGCCGGAAAAGCACTCTCCCCGGTAATGAACCTTCTTCAGATGAAGATGCGTGACGCTGGAATCATGTTGAAAATACCGGTCCGTCGCCCGTCTGTCGCTGTTGCCGCGGACATAAAAAACAGGAACCGGCATGGAAGTTAATTGTCCGGGTATCCACCGATTAAAAAAAAAGCCGGAAATATCGCCGGCCATAACGATGAGGTCCGCTTCTGTTTCAACCGCTTTTTTCCGGACCAGCTCAAATCGATCAACACGGCCGTGAATATCCGCGACAGCATAGATCCGCATCAATTATCAGTCTCCCCATCCCCAATCCGGATGTTTCAGCGGCCCATGTCTCTGTCAAGTATTGCCTGCGCTTCCTCCATGCTGTTGACATTCTGCGCGTGATAACCGACATCCATTGATGACTTGTCAAACTGTAAATGCCCCCAGGTCCCAAATTTTCTGACAACACGGACGACTTTTCTCAGACCGGCTTTAACTAAAAACTCCTGGACACCCTTGATGGATGGTTCCAGATTTTCATCCAACAGTTCATATTCACGCATGTCGGTCAGGCAACTGAACCCCGGTTTCAAATCCCGGCAAACGGTTCTTATCTTCTCCGCTACCTGCGCGATTTCCTCAACGCTATCAAGCTTTCCCAAAGTAAGATAAAGCCTGTTTTTATCCTTATCGGCTAAGATACTGTGCATAAGGTCCCCCCTGTCTTAAAAGACTTTGCCATACAAAAGGCTTTAACCTTTCAAACATCTCAACCGGGCCAGTTCTTCGGCATAACCGTAAAGATGAAGTCCCTTGCTTTCCACGATCATTTCCCCGTCTTCTACCCCGATTTCACCCGCCATGTACTCCTTTAAACTCTGAATACCGGCCAGGTTGGCGGGCATCCCGCTCCACAGATCCCAGGAACGGAAATAAACGAAAAAAATCAGCTTTCCATCCTGAATCCGGGTGTCAATAGCACGCAGGCAGGGCGGATCCAGCAGAATGAGATCAGAAGGATCAGCCACCTGAAGGACCATCTGATTGTTGCGGGCACCGAATTTTTTATAAACGTCAATCACCCATTCAATCTGATTGATATATAATTGACCACCTTCTTCAAAAACGACCCTGCCGTCCGGCTCTTTCATATCAACAATATTGAGGTCTTTCTCCTGCCACCACTTCATCTTGTCGCCGAAAACAGGGGCCTTTGTCAGTCTTTCCCCATACGTATAAGATTCGCCGGGCTCTTTCCGGGGTGTCATTAAATACTCGATATAGGCGCGATCATATCCCTGACCGCCGTAAACATAAGCTTCCTCAACGGGATTGGGTATCCCGCAGGAAGGAGGGATGTCCGGCAAAAGAGGACGGGTACCGGGATAACTTACATAACCGGTGAAATAATCATATTCCAGCCTTGTCTGACCGGCAAAAGATCCCCGGTCAACCGTAAAGCGCTTGCCGTTATCCAGTATGTCATATACCGCCTGGAACCAGAGATCCGGCAAATCCCTGGCATGAATCCCGTGAATACGCATTTAACCTCCTGCCGTTTTCTTTAAGTCACTGATAAGTTGAATAAAATCTCGAAAGCTCAAAATTTGAACGGCAAAATAAAAAGTTCAAAATCAAGGCGTCGCAAATCCCGAGGGACGCAGCGCGACCAAGATATTGGAGTTTTTGCGAAGCCATAAAATTTTAATAAATAATCATATATTCTAAACACTGTTCATAGTCAAGTTCTTCATCGGCATGAACACGGGTTTCATCGTCAATTGATAATGCAAATTTTTTTATTGCATATCTCATATTTAAGTGATAATAAAAAAGGATTTTAAATAATACGTTCAGTCAACTTACCTGATACAAAAACGTTTCAGGTATTTATCAACAACAGACAAGCAGACAAGGCTCACTCAAGACTTGATGAACGCGTAAAAGTCCAAAAACGCTCTTTTCCCCCTTCATTCCAGCGACAAAAGACAATCCATCAAGATTGTGAAATTAAAACATCAAAGCGTAGATTAAAGGAAAAACATTGATTTACAATAAAAAGCACGATACGGAAAACCTGAGCGCTTCCCTTCGGATCGGGGATTGCCTGGTACAGGAAGGATTCACCACCCCCGATGATATTGCCAGGGCGATTGAAATACAAAAAAGAGAAGAAAAACAAATCAGATTCTCCAGAAGTCAGATCCTCCCTTCTATTGATAAACTATCACACCAACAAATCGAGCTTATGCTTAAACAGCCGCCGCTTGATTCCAATATCGGACTTATCTGCGTCCAGAAAGGCCTGATCGGCAAAACAGGCCTGTATGAGTTGCTGAAAGAAAAGAACGAGACGGATACGCTTGGGGAAGCGCTTATTAAAGAAGGGTACCTTACCTCGGAAACGCTGGAAGAAATTCTGTTCGAAGCGCTTGGCGCCAACTTGTTCGGCGAACTCGCGGTAGAGTTGAAGCTTCTATCACAAGACGAACTAAAAAAATCTCAGCACGCCAGAAGAGCCCCCAAGACAATCGGAAGAATCCTGTGTGATATGGGCGTGATTAATCCCGCGGACCTGGATTATGTTCTGAAGAAATACGACAAACAGATCAAGTTCGGTGAAATACTTATTAAAGAAGGAATTATTGACCAGTCAAAACTAAAGACAGCCCTCCAGGAGCAGTTTCACCGGGACATGCCTTTAGGAAAAATCCTGCTGGAAAAAAATCTTATTTCAATTGATCAGCTTTATCACGCATTGTCTGTTCAGCATAATCTGCCATTCAAGAAAATTACCGAGCTGAACCTTCTTGAGTCACAAAGAAACGCGCTGACCAACATTATCGGTTTAAAATACGCCCAGAAAAATTGCGTTCTCCCGATTTCCCTGGAAGGCAAAAAAATGACAATCGCCACCTACAATCCGGATTATCTATCCGGGGCCAGGGACATCAAAAACGTATATACGCACCTGGAAATATCATGTATCTTTATTACCGAAGAAAATTTTCTAAGGCTCTTTGAAGATATATACCAGACCGCCCTTCCCGACGAAATTTCAAAAGGGAATGGTGCGGTCAGCGAGCCTGTCCGTATCGACTCCTTTGAAATTTACCTGAATGATCAGATCGGAGAAGCGAAACCCGGCACCAAAACCGACTACGGGCTGGAGAAAATAGAAACCCAGGAACTGGTCAACTATATTATTAAGTACGGAATCGCCAACCACGCCAGCGACATCCATATCGAACAGGACCGGAAAAACCCCAAATTAAGATATCGTATCGACGGCATCCTGCACACGCTGCAGCAGAAATGGCTTGACCACAAGCTTAACGAATTGATTAACAGTATTATTTCCAGGATAAAAGTCATCTCCAACCTGGATATCGCGGAACGACGTCTTCCCCAAGACGGCGTTTTCCGGGTAAACTATTTCGATTCCCAGAAAAAAGAAAATGTGGACCTTGATTTCAGGGTGGCCACCTGCCCCGGCATCGTGGGGGAAAACGTCACCATCCGTATCCTTGATCCCCGAAAGGCCATGATCGATATTGATGCGCTGGGGCACTCTTCTCATGTTGTGGAACCGCTTAAAAACATGTTAAGAAGCTCCGCGGGCATGGTTCTCGTCTCCGGGCCGACAGGGAGCGGAAAAACATCAACGCTTTACAGCGCCCTGCAATATGTTTATAACCCCACCATTAAAATCATTACGGCGGAAGACCCGATCGAATATAGTTTTTCGAATATCATGCAGACCCAGGTCAACACCAAAATCAATCTCAATTTTGCCCGGCTTCTGCGGTCCTTCCTCCGGCTGGACCCGGACGTCATTCTCGTAGGAGAAATACGCGACGAAGAAACCGCCCGGATCAGTTTTGACGCCGCCCAGACCGGCCATTTAATGCTGAGCACCGTTCATACCAACGATGCCGTCGGCGCCGTTCCCCGGCTGATCGACCTGGGCATCGACTATAACCAGCTGGCTTCAAGCCTGATGGGTGTTCTAGCCCAGCGCCTGCTCAGAAAAATCTGCCCGAAATGCATCGTCCCCTACACCCCGGCGGAAGAAGAATGGGCGCCTTTATTTACCTCTTACCCTGAACACCTCAATTTCTTCCGGGGCGAGGGTTGCCCGGACTGTAATTATACCGGCTATGATGGACGGACACTGATTTCGGAATTGCTGATCATCGATTCGGACATTGCCAGGGCGCTGAACAGAGAGGCCTCCCCGAGAGAGATAAAAGCCATCGCCCTGCAAAACGGAATGAAAACAATGGTTGACGACGGCCTGACCAAAATGTCGTCTACAACATTAACGGAACTTGTCCGGGTCGTACCCAGCGAAATGCTCAAGGAATTCAAATCCCGCGAAAAAACCAGGGAAGGGGCATGAGCTGGATCGGAAAAATGGTTGGCGGTACCATCGGTTTCGCGCTGGGCGGCCCCCTTGGCGCCGTGGCCGGTGCGGTATTCGGACATGCCTTTGACGCAGATGATTACCGCCTGCCGGGAGCAAACGACTCCCGTCTACTTTCAGCGGCAGAAGAAGTACAGATGACTTTTTTTGTCGCTGTTTTTTCCATGCTGGCCAAGCTGGCACTGGCTGATGACCGTATCACAGCCGAAGAAACCCGAGCAATAGAACAGTTTATGGATCGCGACCTGTCCCTGACACCGCAAAACAGACAGATCGCCATAAGAATCTTCAACCAGGCGACAAAAAGTGGCAGTTCCTTTGATGCGTTCGCCAGACAATTTTATGCCCGGTTCAACGATAAACCGGAGTTGCTTGATCTGATGCTTGACATATTGCTGCGTGTCTCCATGGCTGACGGCGTCCTGAGCTCAAAAGAAGAAGCGATAATTCTCTCCGCCGCCAGGATCTTCAACTACAGCGATGCCGCCTATCAACACATCAGGAAACGCCATGCCAGGGACAATTATAACGATTACGCCGTCCTCAATTGCGCCAAAAACGATTCAGACGAACACATCAAAAAGCAGTACCGGAAACTCGTGTCCGACTTTCACCCGGATAAAATCGCGTCAAAGGGATTGCCGGAAGAATTTACTGTCTTTGCTACGGAAAAATTCCAGGAAATCCAGCAGGCCTATGAAAATATCAAACAAGCCCGGAACATGACCTGACGACAGGGGTGTCTTGTAAAGCCTTCTACCGATTCCAAACCAGAATCGTCTTTCACATCGCCGAACCGCTCACGGGTAAAAATATTCAAAAAATTATCCGGATGTGTGCTTTTGTCACGTAAAAAAATCCCCGGTCCCGGGAAACAGAGAGTGCGGGAAAAAGCCATTTATGGATGGAAACTATTTTTTTCCAGTTCGGCCAGCCTCTCCCTGAGCGTCCGACCCAGTTCCAGCATTTCCTGTTCCAGAAGCTGCAACTCCATGATCCGTTCCCTGATATCGCTTATCTTTTTTCGCCCGAACGCGATGGCCTTGCGAATCTGCTCTTTTTCATCCATGTTTACATCATTAAAACCGATGATCTCGGCGATTTCGTCCAGGGTATAGCCGAATCGTTTTCCCCGCAGGATCAGTCGCAGCCGGCTCCTGTCCCGTTTTGAATACACCCGGTAGTTGCCCTTGGTACGCCGGGGTGAAATCAGGTTCTTTTCCTCATAAAACCGGATGGCTCGCTTGCTGACATTAAACTCCCCGGCAAGATCGGAGATGGTATAATATTTTTCCTGATTTTTCTGACGATTCATTCCATCGCCCCTCTGACCTTAACGTAAAGGTTAAGCCGGACGTTGTCAAGATTTCTTTACATAATTTCTCCACAAACCCTTAATCCCCCGAGCGAATCGCCGATCCTGACGGAAACGTCTTTATTTTTCAGACCGTCATCGCCTTGCACCAGAACGGTCAAATAATTTGAAGTCACGCCTTTCAGACATCCGGTCAGTCTATCCCGCTTATCCTCAATCCGCACCACCGTACTGTCACCTCTATGCTGAAGGCAAAATTGCTCCCTGCGATTCTCCCCCATCCGGCGGAGCGCAAGACATCGCTCCCTGATGACCGATGGTTTGACCTGTCCGGCAAAACCGGCAGCGGGCGTTCCCGGCCGGGGAGAAAAGGGAAAAACATGCAGATAGCTGATTGGCAGATCATTTAAAAGCGACACCGTTTCAGCAAACTCATCGTCCCCCTCGCCCGGGAAACCGACCAGCACGTCAACGCCGACAGCCGCGCCCGGCATAACCGCTTTTATTGTTTTTACCCGATCCTTAAAAAAGACGGCCGTGTAAGGTCTGGCCATGCGTTTTAGAATCTTATTCGAGCCGCTTTGCAGGGGAAGATGAAAATGGCCGCAAATCCGGCCGGAACGGGCCGCCAGATCAATGATTTCATCCGTCAATTCACATGGTTCCACGGAGCTCAGGCGAATCCGGGAAATGGCTTTGGCCTCGTTAATCAATGCCAGCAGTTGATAAAGCGACTGCGGCGGCGTCAGGTCCAGCCCGTAGGCGCCAAGATGGATGCCCGTCAGCACCACCTCGGCATACCCGGCCGCCGCTATCCGCCGGACAGCGGCCAATATTCCGTCGCCGGGCATGCTGACGCTC
>CAYSMV010000097.1:0-13528 GCA_964432245.1 uncultured Desulfobacterales bacterium | reverse complement strand
CTGTTGATGCGGTATGTGCCCTATTTCAACACCCCCCTGGGGACGATTCTGGATGAGGGCGAACCGGGCGCCGTTTTCTTAAAAATGATGGCCAAATTTTTTGACAATCTGTTAACGGCCCATGCCAAAGGGAAAAAAATCGGCGCCACCACCTTCTGCTTTTCCCCGGCCATTCTCTATGCCGTCGGCGCCGTGCCCCTGACCTTTGAAATTCCGACGGCCCTGGCCAGCATGGTCTGGAAACGCGGCGGTTTCGACTATCTTGATTTCGGCTGTGAAGCCGGCCTTACCGAAACCTCCTGTTCCGCTCAGAGAGGCGCTCTGGGCGCTTATCTGGCCGGTCTGGGAGAGGAGATCGATTTTCTGGTCTGCGACACGCCCGGCGTCTGCGACACCAACGCCAACGCCTTCGCCTTTACGGCCAGCTATCTGGACAAACCCTATTATCAGCTCAATTTTCCCCACATACTTAATGATGACCGGGTCAGCCGCTATCAACTGGATGATTACCGGGAAATGATCACTTTCCTGGAAGAACAGACCGGCAACAAAATGGACTACGACCTGCTGAAAACCGTTCTTCTCGAAGTGGATAAACAGGATACCATCATCGCGGACATGGAGGATATGCAGACACTCGTCCCCTGTCCCATGCCGCCCATTTACAATATGTTCATCTACGCCGGCCGCTTCATCTGCGCCGGACTGCCGGAATACACCCGGGCCCTTGAAAAAATGAGGGACGTCGTCAAGCATAACGCCGAAAACGGCCTGTGCGGCTTAAAATCAAAAATCGAAAAAAGACGGCTCTACCTCTGCTATATCGATCACTACACCATTGACATGACCTTCTGGAAATGGCTGGATGACCACGGTATTTCCCATATGGGCAGCATCCTCTCCAAGACCTTCCGGCAGGGAACCCCCTATACGGAAGGCCTGGAAGGATCGGCTTACGCCATGGACTTCAGTTCCGAGGAGGCCATGCTCAACAGCATGGCCCAACTTAACGCCCGGCTGCCCATGGTGCGCTCGATCCGCGGGCCCTATGACCAGCCCAACATGTGGCTGGACGAAACCGTAGCCATCGCCAAAGCCTTTAAGGCGGACTGCGTTGTCTACAACGGCACGCCCGGCTGCCGCAACACCTGGGGCATGGTCAAGCCCTTTGCCCGGGATCTGGAAAAATTCGGTTATCCCACCCATATCCTGTATGACGACGCCTTTGACGACCGGGTGGAATCATGGGAAAGCACCAGAGAACGACTGGAAGAATTCTTTACCGTAAGGGGGTTGTTATGAGCATCGTCGCCGGCTGCGATGTCGGCTCGCTGACATCCAAGGCCGTTATCATGAACGGCAATAAAATCATTGGCTCCAGCATCATCAAATCCAAGGCCCGGCCGGAAGAATCCGCCCAGGCGGCTATGGACTTGGCCCTGGCCGACGCCCGGGTGACCATGGATCAGATCGTCTATTCCGTCGGCACCGGCTACGGCCGGGATAAAATCCCCTTTATCAACGAAGCCAGGTCGGAAATCGCCTGCCATGGCAAGGGCGCCCGGTGGATGGTGCCGTCGGTGAAAACCGTCATCGATATCGGCGGCCAGGATTGCAAGGCTATCAAGCTGAACAGCGCGGGATTGGTCGAAAATTTTATCACCAACGATAAATGCGCCTCGGGCACCGGCCGGTTCCTGGAAGTCATGGCCGATGTCTTAAATGTCAGCCTCGATAAACTGGGAGAGCTTTCAGCCCGGGCGCGATCTCCGATCACCCTGGCCTCAACCTGCACGGTCTGGGCCCAGGCGGACGTTATCAAGTATCTGAATTCCGGATACGCGAAAGAAGACATCGGCGCCGGCATCAACAGCGCCATGGCCAAAAGGGTGGCCATTCTGGCCAACACCGTCAAAGTGGAAAAAGAGGTCTGCATGACCGGCGGGGTGGCCAAAAACCAGGGGGTTGTCGCCACTCTTGAAAAAATTCTCGGCTGTCGCATCAGAAAAATCAGGCGGGTGGACCCCCAGCTTGTCGGGGCTCTGGGGGCCGCTGTTTTTTCGTTGGAAAAAATTACCGGAAAACAGAAGGAGGCAAAATGATAACCGCAGGCTGCGACATCGGATCGCTGACCGCCAAAGCCGTCATCCTGAAAGAAAAAGAAATTGCGGGCTATGCCGTCATCCGCGTGAAGACCAACCCCGGGGAATCAGCCGACGAAGTGATCCGGCTGGCAACCGAAAAGGCCGGAATCTCGCCGGCCGACATCACGTCCACGGTCGGCACCGGTTACGGCAAAGACTATGTTTCCTTTGCCGCGACGACTCTGTCTGAAATCTCGTGCCACGCCAGGGGCGCCTGGTGGAGCATGCCGTCGGTTCGAACCATCATCGATATCGGCGGCCAGGACGCCAAGGCCATCCGGGTCGACGAAAAAGGCAACGTGGCCAGATATGTTTACAACGATAAATGCGCGGCCGGCACCGGCCGCTTTCTGGAAGTCATGGCCAGGGCGCTGGAAGTCAACCTGGCCGACATGGGCGACCTGTCGGACAAGTCCACCGAAAGAATCCGGATCTCCAACCAGTGCGTTATCTTCGCGGAGACCGAGGTGGTCTCACTTATAAATGAAGGCCGGAATGTCTGCGATATTATCCGCGGCCTTCACCGGGCCATGGCCAACCGGGTGGCCTCTCTGGCCAAAAGTATCGAAGTGTACGAGGACGTGGTCATGACCGGCGGCGTCGCCAAAAACAGCGGCATGTTCAAGGCATTATCTGAAGGGCTGGGCGTTCCGGTCAAAGCGCTGCCGATAGACCCCCAGATAAACGGCGCCCTCGGCGCCGCGCTTTTTGCCTCGGATCTCGCCGGAAAGCGGTGAATACTACATGGCTTTGTTTGACAATTACCTGAACCAGATAAAAACCTATCTGTCCGAAAAAAGCAGGCGGCCGGATGTCTCAATTTTTTCCGCCAGGCCTGACATTGGCTGGCCCTCCGGGGGCAGGAACAATCTGGTTCTTTCTTCGGACACGGCCGTTGAACTGGGCAGCCCCAAAACCGCCGCCACCTCCTTTCTGCTCTGGACGGAATCGCCGGGCGCCATCCGCGACAAGACCATTACGTTGATCGGGCCGGACATCCCCCGGGAAAAGCGCCCCCTGTCGCCCTTCGGCAAAGCCGTTCTGCTCGAGGTGTCCGGCTTCGACGAAAATAACAGTTACGACCGCTACCGGGAAATGGAGCTGGCCAAGTACGACGTCAGCCTGGCCGGCTACATGATGCGGGCCGTATCGCAATACCGGCGGGAGTGGAGTCGAATCAGTAAAAGCGCGGTCTCCGGCGGTTTTTCTCTGAGCCACCTGGGAAGCGCGCTGATCAATGAGTTGACAAAAAAACCCTATGTGCACGCCGCGGAAATCGTCTTCGTCACTTCCAGCATCGAGGACGTACTGACACTGAAAACCATCGGCGACGGCGTGGGTGACATTATCGGCGCCATGAACAAAATGGTGGAGGAGATGAACTTTGACTGTTCAACCTGCGAATACCGGTCAGTATGTGACACGGTTTCCGAACTGCGGAAAATCCGCAACGTCATAAAAAAACAGGCCACCCCTCAGTAACCCTTTTTATTGCAGAGGCAACCGGATATGTTCGACAAATACCTGAACGAGCCCCTAAACCCCCTGGTGGAGCAGGCCATGGCAGAGGGCGGCATTCCCATCGGTTACACCTGCAGCTATGTGCCGGAAGTGCTGCTTTCCATTCCTCCCCTTTTCCCGGTAAGGATGCGGGCTCCGGGCGTGGGAGAAACAGAGCTGGCTGATATTTATCTTTCCAAGCTTACCTGCTCCTATACCCGCAGCCTGCTGGAATACGCCATGGATTTCCGCTATGACTTTCTCGGCGGCTGGGTGTTCACCGCCAGCTGTGATCACCTGCGACGCCTGCATGACAACCTGAAATACCTGATAAACCCGGAGTTTTCATGCCTGATAGACCTTCCCCATCGAACGGAACAAAAAGGGCTGGCCTGGTATATGGAAGAGCTGAAAGCGCTGCTTCAGCAACTGGAATCCCGCTTTGACATAAAAATCACCGAAGAGGTCCTGACGCAGGCCATCCGGGATCACAACGAATTCCTGGCGCTGCTGGCCTCGATTGCCGATCTTCGGAAGCTGGATGTACCGCCGTTGACCGGAACGGCGTTCCACAAAATGATGACGGCCGCCTTTGCCTGCCCCAGGAACCTTATAAAAAAAGAAATCGAAACCTTTCGCGAGCGCCTGCATGAGCACCATCCCACCAAAGCCTTCCGCGCCCGGCTGATGATTGTCGGCGGCCAACTGGATAATCCCCGCTATACGGAAGCCATCGAGTCCACCGGCGCCCTGGTAGTGGCGGATCGAACCTGCACCGGTTCCATCCCCGGCTTAAACCCGATCCGTCTTGCGGGAGATCCGCTGGAAGCCGTCGCGGCCCACACGCTTTTGGCGCCCTCCTGCCCGCGCATGATGGAAGACTTTAACAAACGCCTGGCGCAGATTATAGACGCCGCCGGGGCATACCGGGTGGACGGCATCATCCTTGAGTTTATCAAATTCTGCGACACCTGGGGCGTAGAACTCGCTTCCCTGGCGCCGGCCTTGAGAAAGGCCGGCTTTCGTGTCCTTTCTCTGGAGCGGGATTACAGCGGCACCGGCCTGGGGCAGCTCCAGACCAGGGTTCAGGCGTTTCTGGAAAGCATGGGAAAATAAGCATGAACAAAATATACCGCTCGGCTCTTTACGCAAAGTACCTGGCTTCAAACTGGATTGCCATCGCCGGCATGGGCTTGCGCAACGGGCCCATAAAAACCGTACGCGACATTCAACGCTATCCCTGGATGAAGGTGCTGCTGCGGGCCAACCTGCTGATGGACAAGTTCGGCCAAAACCGCGACGACCATTATTACGAAGCCACGCTCCTGGTCGTTTCGTATGTTATCAAAGGATTTGTCAAGATTCTGGATGACATGTTTCAGCGCGGCGACCGGTTGATTATCCATGAAGACATGATCCCCCCGGAAATTTTCCGGGCCATGGGGCTGACGCCGTTCATGGCCGAACTGCTGGGCATTGCCCTGCCCATGATCGAACCGCACGCCGCGGAAGCGTATATCGACCGTTCGGAAAACCAGGGCGTTCCGCCGGACGTCTGCAGCCTGCCCAAAAGCACCATGGGCTTTGTCCTGGCCGGAGAACTGCCACCGGCCCTGGCGCTGGTTACCTCGAACCTGCCCTGCGACGGCGGCATGTCTTCCTATACCCTGATCGAGCGGACATTGAATTTGCCGACCATTCGTCTGGATATTCCCCATCACTTTTACAGTGAAAGGGCGCAAACCTATTTTGTCGGAGAAATCCGCCGTCTGATCGCCTGGCTGGAGGAACGCACACCGGGAAAAATGGACTGGGACAAGCTCCGCCGCATCTGCGAGGAACGAAACCGGCTGGTCGAATATGAACTGGACCTGTGGGATCTGATCAGCGCCCGGCCGGCGCCGCTGGCCGCGGAACCGGTTTACCTGAGCCATCTATGGGGCGCCAACGTCATGCCCGGTCACCCGGAAACGACGATTTTGTTCAAACGTCTCGGCGAACTGGCCCGGAAAAACAGGCAAGCCGGCGTCAGCGCGGTCAAGAACGAAAAATACCGGGCCCTGTTATGGAACCCGCCGCTGCTGCATGCCATCGAGCTCTTCAACTGGGCGGAGCGCGCCTACGGCGTGTCGCTGATCATGGACAGCATGACCTACAGCCGCCGGGAGCCTTATATCGACACTTCTTCCGAAGAAACCATGCTCTACGGCCTCGGCCAGAACATCATGGAAGGGCCCATGGCTCGCCACACCCGGGGGCCGGCCCAAAATTATCTGGATGACATTTTCAACATGATCAAACAGTTCAACATCGACATGCTCTGGGTGGCCGGTCACGTGGGCTGCAAGAACACCGCCGCCTTAAACGGCATTCTGCGGGAAATGTGCCGGGAACACGGCCTGCCCCTGCTGATCATCAATTACGACCTGAGCGACCCGAGAATCGTTTCCAGCGAAGGTATTCTGGAACAGGTCAATCATTTCATGGAAAACATCATGAAGGCAAAACGCCTGGATGTTTAACGGGAAAAATAAAATGGAAACGGAAAACCAATTTTTCGCCGGCTGCGACGTGGGTTCCACCACCGGCAAGGCCGTGGTTCTGAAAGACAACTCTATCGTCGGCACGGCCATAATTCCCAGTGAGCTCGATCCCGGGGAAACCGCCGCCAGGGTGCTGGAGATGGCCTGTCGCCAGGTAGACGGCCTGAAAAGCCCCAACGACATCACCTGGCTGATCGGTACCGGTTACGGCCGTAACGAGGTGCCGTTCGCCAACGACAATATTTCAGAAATCACCTGTCATGCGTCAGGCGTTTATTTCTGCAACCGGGACATTCGAACCGTCATCGATATCGGCGGCCAGGACGTCAAAGCCATTGCCATTGACGACAACGGCCGGGTCCGGGAATTCGTCATGAACGACAAATGCGCGGCCGGCACCGGCCGCTTCCTGGAGATGATGAGCCGCATCTTCAAAATGGATCTGGATCAGTTTTCCGAACTGTCGCTGCAGGCCAGGGCGGTCATTCCCATCACTTCCCAGTGCAGCGTCTTTGCCGAAACGGAAGTCATCAGCCTGCTGAGCAAAAAAAAGCCGCCGGCCGACATCGCCGCCGGCATCCAGGCATCCATCGCCAAGCGCAGCTTCACACTTTTAAAAAGGGTCGGCATTCAGCCCAAAGTTACCGTCACCGGCGGGTGCTCCAAAAGCAAAGGCCTGCTGCTGCACCTTTCCCGCCTGCTGAGAATGGGCCTGGAACCGCTTTCGGTTGATCCGCAATTGATGGGCGCCCTGGGAGCCGCGGCCGAGGCCAGAAAGCAGGCACCCAGCCGGCAATAATTCGTCGGCACCGGCTCATTGCCAGCGACATCACCCTTCGGCCGGTGTTACCGCCGACCGCTCCGGACCGAACGGCCTGATCGTCAGCACCAGCGCCGGCAGCAGAAAAAAATCCGCCAGCAGGGCCACGCTGATGGTAAAGGCCACCAGAAGGCCGAAATCCACCAGGGTCTGCATGATTGAACAAACATTCACCAGGAATCCGGCCACCAGCACCACCGACGTTATAAACAGCGCCCGGCCCACACCCCGCAGCGCGGCGTTCAAGGCTTCCTGATAATTTCCGCGAACTGAAAACTCATGCTGATAGCGAACGATCATGTGAACCGTGTCATCAACCGCCAGCCCAATGGCCACGCAGCCGATCAGCAGCTTTACATAATCCAGAGAAATGCCCAGCCAGCCCATCAGGCCGAGGGTAATAACAATCGGGGCAAGGTTGGGAATCATCGCCAGCAGCCCCACTCGCCACGATCCCAGCACAAGGCACATCATGAGCGCTATGATACAAAAAGCGAGGGTAAAACCCTTAATCTGGCTGCTGGTAATATAATCCAGCAGCCTCAACCACAGCGTTCCCATACCGGCCAGCGTCGGCGCGGCATAACGATCGGCGCCGGAGATCGATCGACCATAAGCGTCCAGATCCTCCACCACTGTTTTGTAACGACTGCTCTCAACCGCCCGGCAGCGAAGCTCCAGCCTCGCCTCACGAAAATCGCCCGAAAGATAATCCTCCAGGTCTTCTCCGCCCGACATCTCGTAAACCAGCAGAAGCTGGGCCGCCGTCTGCCGCGTCTCCGGTATGCTGTAATAGGCGGGGTCGCCATCATGAAACTCCCGGTTGATATCCTTGAGCAGGTCCACAATGGAATAGGTCTTCATGATTATATCGCTTTGCTCGGCTTTTTTCTGTAAGGCTTCAATCCGTCGTAAAAAATCCGGTTCGGTGACACCGTCCGTTTCCCCGGCGTCAAACACATAGCTGAAGCTGGTTGTTCCGCCCATGATGCTGTCGACAAACTCCGTGACGCGCCGGATCTCAGACCTGGTGGAAAATTCGGTTAAAAAATTGGAATCGACTTTCAGCCGGAACATGCCCGCCGCCGTAAACAAAAAGAGGCCGGCAAAAAGAAGAAGAATAATTTTTTTGTGCCGGATATTAATCTTTCCCACGCCGGCCATTATTATCAGCAACCGGGTGTCCGCCGTTTTGGTCTCCTGTTTGCCTCCTTTTCGGGAAGGCTTCCGTCGCCCGAATGAAAGCAGCGCCGCCAGCAGGGTAACGCTTAAAACAAAGGCCGCGCCCACGCCGACCGTGCTGTATATCGCGAAATGCCTGATAGCCTTTATGGGGGAAATGCTCATGGACGCGAAGCCGGCCATGGTCGTCAGAGACGTGAACAGGCAGGGCACGCCCACCAGAAAAAAGGTCTGTTGCAACGCTTTTTTCCGGTTGTCCTCCCGCTCAAGGTAATGGTTGTACTCGGTCAAAAAATGAACGGCATCGCACACGCCTACGGCCACCAGCAGGGCCGGCAGCATGATAAACATCAGATCAAAATCCCAGGAAAGCAGCCCCACAAAACCGACCACCACGAAAATCGAACAGAACACGATCAGCAGCGGCCCGACCACGCCCATAACGGTTCTGAAGAACAAAAGCAAAAGAAGGCCTATCACCAAAAAGGAGATAATCGCCAGCCGACCGCTCTCTGACTGTGAAATTCTGTTATAGCAAGCATTTAAAGGAACGTCTCCGGTATGATAAAACTCAATGCCCGCGTACTCGGGCATCGACAGAATCGCCTCAATGCGATCATGCGTAATCTGAGGATACAGATTGTTCATGTCGCTGCCTTTTTCAGGGTCATGGCGAATCTCTTCGATAGGATCGATGCTGGCTTTTTCCATTTCCAGGATAATGGCCCCATACCGCCCGTCTCTGCCGGCCAGGCCATTGATATAAACCGGTTTGTTCAAAACCCGCGCTTTCATCTCCAGCAGCGCTTCCTGGGTTTCGGGAAATTGTTCTAAAAGATCGTGAACCAGCAGTTCCCCTTGCCGGCCTTCGACAAATTCGGCGTTGGTCAGAGAAATTACTTCTTTCACAAACGGGACATCGTCTTCCAGCCGCTGCGTCAGGCTTTTGATTTTCCTCATGACACCGATGTCCCAGACACCATGTTCGGCCTGGGGCACCGTGTACAGGATATACGAGGTTTCATCCGAGCCGAACGCCTCCCGGAAGTCCAGAAAGCCGGTATAGGTCGGGTCTTCTTCGTCAAAATAGGCGTTAAAGCTGTTGTTGAACCGCACGTCCGAACCGAAAAATACAGCGACGCTCAGCACGGCCAGGCACAGCAGCAAAATAGCCAGTCGGTGTCGATAAGCCAGACCGCCGGTAAGGGCAAACCAGTTTTTTAGAAAATCCACGCCGGTAAATCCGTTCCGACCGTCTGCCTGCGTCATGAGAAAGGTTCTTCCAGGGGGGGGTTTTTTGGTGATGTCCGGGGGAAAAACGGTTCTATGTTATTTTACCTTTTCTTTCAAGGCCTTTACCTTTTTTTTGGCTTTTATCAGCTCATCGTTGGTCAGCCGAAGCCGGGCGCTCATGTACTCCGCGAAAATTTTGTAAAGCAAAAGAACAAAATCCAGCGCCTCTTCTTTTTCTCCTTTGCCGTGGGCCAGCAACCGCTGATGCGCGGTGGTGTTGACCGCCAGACAAACAGTCCGGCCATCGGCGATAACGGAGGCCGATCTGGCCTTGTCGTCCACGATTCGCATTTCTCCGAAAATTTCTCCGGTTGTAGAAATGCAGGTTATCTCCTCGCCGCCTTTTTTGACGCGGACCTGTCCGGAAAGAAGAAAATAAAGCCAGGGGTCTATGTCGCCCTCTTTTATAATTGTTTCTCCGTCCTCATATTCTCTTATTTTACTGAGCCTTAAAATTTTGGATAGATTCCTGGTCTCAAAATCTTTTAAGGCCGGAATCGACATCAGGCGCTGAATGTTCTGAATATTGTCCTTCAGGTATTTTGATTCAAGCATGAGCGGGCTCCCTTTATCTGTTTTATAATCATATAAACGGACGGGTCAAACATGCTCGCCGGCTGTATTGCAGACAACCCTATCATCAATTCTGAAAAATCGCAACTTTTTCGCGATCCGTCTCGACCACCACAAACCGTCGCTTTGTATCCCGTAAACTTGGATCACGAAATAATGGACGCGTGATACGCCTGCAGCGAACGGGTTAGATATTCACCCTCCCGCCGATCTTTTATGCCTTTAGCTGCCGATATGGCGGCCGCGGTGGTTGTGATATACGGCACCTTATAATTTATAGCGGCCTTGCGGATATATGAGTCGTCCTCCTGGCTTTCTTTGCCGCTGGGCGTGTTAAACACCAGCTGCACTTTTCCCCCTTTGATTTCATCAACAATATCCGGGTGGCCGTGGCCCCTCTTGACCACCAGGCATGAAGGAATGCCGTGTTCGTTTAAGAACCGGTTGGTCCCGGGCGTGGCCATGATCGTGAAACGCATTTCATGAAACAGCCGCGCCGGCTCCAGGGCCTTTGTCTTATCCGCCTCCGCGACCGTGATCAAAACCGTGCCGCCGAGAGGCAACGGCGCCCTTGTGGCCTCCTGTGCCTTGAAATAGGCGAGTCCGAACGAATCCGCCATACCCAGCACCTCGCCGGTAGATCTCATTTCCGGGCCCAGCACGGGGTCGACTTCGGGAAACATATTAAACGGAAAGACCGCCTCCTTGACCCCGAAATGCCGAATCGCTCTGTTAGACAGCAAAAAATCGGGTAGTTTTTTCCCCAGCATGATCCGGGTGGCGATGCGCGCCATGGAAACAGCACACACTTTGGAGACCAGAGGAACGGTCCGCGAGGCGCGGGGGTTGGCCTCGAGAATATACACCGTGTCATTGGCTATCGCGTATTGAATATTCATCAGACCCACCACGCCGAGTTGAAGCGCTATCTTTCTGGTATACTCGTTTATGGTGTCGATATGCTTGACCGGAATGCTGACGGGCGGTATGACGCAGGCGGAATCGCCGGAATGAATGCCGGCCAGCTCGATATGTTCCATAACCGCCGGCACGAAAGCGTCCGTGCCGTCGGAAATAGCGTCGGCTTCGGCTTCAATGGCGTTTTCTAAAAATTTGTCGATTAAAATCGGCCTTTCCGGTGACACGTCGACGGCCCGATCCATATAGTATCGCAACATCTCCTCATCATAGACGATCATCATGGCCCGGCCGCCCAGAACAAAAGAGGGCCGGACCATCAATGGATATCCAATCCGCTGGGCGGTTTTCAATGCCTCCTCAACCGATCGCGCCATATCGGAGGCCGGCTGCGGTATGCCCAGCCGGTTGATGACCCGGCGGAAACGGTCTCTGTCCTCGGCCTGTTCGATTGTTTCCGGAGACGTTCCTAAAATAGTAACCCCGGCTTCGGCCAGCTCCGCGGCAATGTTCAGCGGCGTCTGGCCGCCGAACTGAACGATAACCCCTTCCGGCTTTTCTTTTTCATAAATACTGAGCACGTCCTCCACGGTCAGCGGCTCAAAATAAAGCTTATCCGCCGTATCGTAATCGGTGGACACGGTTTCGGGGTTGCAGTTGACCATAATCGATTCATAACCGGCTTCCCGAATGGCCATAGCCGCGTGGACGCAGCAATAATCAAATTCTATACCCTGACCGATACGGTTGGGCCCGCCACCCAGAACCATGATTTTTTTTCTGTCGCTGACCGTGGCCTTGTCGGAAGCGTTGTACGTCGAATAATAATAAACCGCGTTTTCCACCCCGCTGACCGGCACCGCCTCCCAGGCCTGGACAACACCAACTCTTTTCCGTTGTTCCCGGATCTCTTTTTCGCTTTTCCCCGTCAGCTTTGATAAATATTTATCCGAAAAACCATCTTTTTTGGCTTTTATCAACAGGTCGTCGGGCAGAGACGACTTTTTAGCCGTACAGAAAATAATTTCTTCCTCCAGATCCACCAGCTCTTTCATCTGTTCTATAAACCATCTTTTAATATGCGTCTTTCGATGTAACTCTTCTATATCCGCGCCTTTACGAAGCGCTTCATACATAACAAACTGCCGTTCGCTGGTCGGCGTGTTTAAAAGGGTCATTAATTCCGGCAATGCTTTTTTATTAAAATCGGCCACGTAACCAAGGCCGTAACGATCTTTCTCAAGAGACCGGATGGCTTTCTGTAAAGCCTCTTTATAGGTTTTTCCAAGGCTCATTACCTCGCCTACGGCACGCATCTGCGTTCCAAGACGATCTTCAACACCTTCAAATTTTTCAAACGCCCAGCGGGCGAATTTAACCACGACATAATCCCCGCCGGGAGTATATTTTTCCAGGGTTCCTTCCTTCCAGTAGGGAATTTCGTCCAGCGTCAAGCCGCCGGCCAATAATGACGAAACATAGGCGATGGGAAATCCGGTGGCTTTAGACGCCAGTGCCGATGATCGCGATGTTCTGGGGTTTATTTCTATCACAACCACCCGGCCGGTTTCCGGATCATGCGCAAATTGAATATTGGTGCCCCCGATGACTTCAATCGCCTCAACAATAGCATACGAATACTCTTCCAGCCTTTTCTGTAAATTTTTATTGATCGTCAACATCGGCGCCGTACAGAAAGAATCTCCGGTATGAATACCCATGGGATCGACATTTTCAATAAAACAGACCGTAACCATCTGGTTTTTTGCGTCCCTAACAACTTCCAGCTCCAGTTCTTCCCACCCCAGCACGGACTCTTCCACCAGAATCTGATGAACCAGGCTCGCGTCCAACCCTCTGGCCGCTATGGTCCGCAATTCTTCAATATTATAAACATGACCGCCCCCGGTCCCTCCCATCGTGTACGCTGGTCTTATCACCACCGGATATCCTATCTCGGAAGCGACTTTCTCGGCATCTTCGACATTGTTTACGGCTCTGCTCCTGGGCATGTCGATCCCGAGTCTGGTCATGGTTTCTTTAAACGCCGTCCGGTCCTCCCCGCGCTTAATGGCGTTAATATTAACGCCGATTATTTTAACCTTGTATTTATCCAGCACACCTGCTTCAAATAACTCTGAAGTTAGATTTAACCCCGATTGTCCTCCCAGATTGGGCAGTAATGCGTCAGGGCGCTCTTTCTCAATAATTTTTTCCATGGCGGTTACGTTTAACGGTTCAATGTAAGTAATATCAGCCATTTCAGGATCAGTCATAATCGTGGCGGGGTTTGAGTTCACCAGAACAATCTTATATCCCAAAGACCGTAAGGCCTTACATGCCTGAGTACCGGAATAATCAAATTCACAGGCCTGACCGATGATTATCGGTCCGGATCCGATAATCATAATTTTTTTGATTTCTTCAATTTTCGGCATAGTTGTTGACCTCTTTATTAGGTAGTGTCAAGAATTTTTCGCACTTTTTAAATACCAAGTAGTATCTCATCAATCTGGTTGGGTTGGAGTTCCCAGAAAGCCCCTGGGTGTCATGAC
>CAYSMV010000096.1:0-4248 GCA_964432245.1 uncultured Desulfobacterales bacterium | reverse complement strand
AGGGCAGCTTGGAGAAAAAAGGCCGCGGGCTTCGCGCGTCCACCAGCGTCGCGAAATGAACCGGCAGCAGGGGATCGCCCACCAGCAGCAGATAACGGTCCTTCGATTCGGTAATCCGGTAACGGGCGGGCAGGGCCGCCTGCCGGATTTCCGTAAAATGCTCTTTCAGGATGGCGGCCGCTTCATGGGCGTCCACATCTTCAAACGACATCAGATCCGGACAATCGAAAAAACCCAGCGCGTAAAGCGCGATGCTGAAACCGCTGATCTGTTCATAAACCGGATGCTCCCTGTCGCACATCATCATGATCTCTTCGATTCGTTCGGATGTCTGAAGGCCTTCCTGATCCATGGCTGCATTTTCCGGCGCCAGCGCCCGGGTAAATGCAAAGCCGACGTTGATGTCATGCATGGGATTGTCTTTCATGAGCGCACCTCCTTAATGAAAAGCGTTCATCCGCACACTGTCCCAAATCCAGTCATGGAACTGAGCCGTCCGGCCGGGCCGGGATGTTAACCGCTCTTTTCCAGAGCAAGTCCCGTGCCGGATATCAAAGTCCGCCCGTTAAACATGCAACATGTTGATATCATAAAAAATATATGGGTACCGGCGGTAATAATAAAAAAAGAAATTCCGTTGACCGAGGTAAAAAAAGACTCTTAAACGGGCGCGGCGATGGAATACAGGCAGAAAGAGGCTGTTTTTAAAGAAGATTGCGGTCGCTGTTCAGAACTTGAGCGGCATGGTCACATCCGGCACAGGCCGTTCATCAGGCCGGGTCGCCGGCATGACCGGATTCAACGAGTTGTTTTTTTTTCAGTCGCTGGCGCAGGGTGTTGCGGCTGATGCCCAGCATGGCGGCCGCCTGGACCTGGTTTCCATTACAGGCTTCCAGCGCTCTGGCAATCAGGGTGTTTTCCACCAGATCAATGATATTACCGTGAACATTCCGCCCCGGCAGCCGCAGCAACCGGGGGAAAATATCGTCAATCTGCTTTTTCAGCCGGCTCATGAGCTGATCGGCGCTCATTTCCCCGGAAAGCGGTTCCGTCGCCTGGGCCTCCGGAATCATCAGGTTGCCCTCGGCAATCACATCACCGGCGGTCAGCAGCACGGCCCGGCGAATGCAGTTCTCAAGCTCGCGCACATTACCCGGCCACGAATAGGCGCCCAGCTTGTCCAGGGAGGATTCAGACAGGTAACAGGGTTGCCGGCTGTATTCGGCGCAGAACCGCGTCAAAAAATAGTCGGCCAGATGAGGGATGTCCTCCGGCCGCTGCCTTAAAGGCGGCAGTTCCATGGTAATGACCTTCAGCCGCCAGTAGAGATCTTTTCGAAACCGGCCGGCTTCGATTTCCTTTTCGAGACTTTTGTTGGTGGCGGCGATGACGCGCACGTTTACCTTGACCGGGCGGCTTCCACCCAGCCGCTCGATCTCGCCCTCCTGCAGAACCCGCAGCAGCTTGGCCTGAGCGGACAGCGCCATTTCACCGATCTCATCCAGAAAAAGTGTGCCCCCGTCGCATCGCTCCAGTTTGCCGATATAGGTTCGATCCGCGCCGGTAAAGGCACCCCGTTCATGACCGAAAAGCTCGCTTTCAAAAAGGGTTTCCGGGATGGCGCCGCAGTTAACGGCGATAAAAGGCTTGCCGCCGCGGCGGCTGTGATGATAAATAGCCCTGGCCACCAGCTCCTTGCCGGTGCCGCTTTCGCCGCAAATCAGCACCGAAACGTCATTGGGCGCCACCTGGCCGATCAGTTTGAAAATTTCCTGCATGTTTCTGCCATGGCCCACCATCCGAAGCGCGGAACGATCAGGGGCGTCGGGAGCGGCAGCCGCTCCGGTGGAGAGAATCACCCGCTCCTTCATCTGACGATTGACGGCCAGGGCCTCGGCGGCGATGCGGGAAAGATCCTTGCGGTCAAAAGGCTTGGTTAAATAATCGTAAGCCCCCCGTTTCATGGTTTCGATGGCGATATCCGTGGTGCCGTACGCGGTCATGAGAATGACGGGCGTTCTCACCTCGATCCGCCGGATTTCCGAAAGCATGTCAAGCCCGTTGAGATCGGGCATCTTGTAATCCAGAAGGATCAGATCAAAACTGCTTTCCGTGATGCTTTTCAGGGCCTCCTGCCCCGTCAGACAGGTGGTGACCGCATATCCCTTGCGCTCAAAAAAGCGGCTCAGAAAATGGACCAGTCCTTCATCGTCATCTATGATCAGTATCCGTTCCATGGCCCTCGTCCGACGGAAAATCGCCTTTCAAAGGAAGAAAAATGGAAAAAACAGCGCCCTGCCGTTTCTTGCTTTTCACCCCCAGGGTACCGCCGTGGCTTTGAATGGTATGTAGCACAAGCGGCAGTCCCAGTCCAGTACCCGACGCCTTGGTGGTAAAAAAGGGCTCGAAAATGGCGGCCAGCCGATCTTCGGGAATACCGTGGCCGGTATCGCGAATATCGATTCTGAGGCCGGGTTTTTCGGCGCCGTCACGCTTAAACCGGTCAAGACCGGAGGTAACGATAATTGCCCCATGGTCCGGCGTCGCCTCCAGCGCGTTGACCAGCAGATTAATCAGGGCTTCGGCCAGCAACTGCCGGTCGCCGGGAACGACCGGCAGGTTTTCCTCAACGTGAACCTGGATCGCGCATTCCTGGCGATTAGCCAGAGGCTTGACCATCAGCAGGACATCAGCGATAAGCCCGGCCAGGTCGACTTCCGCGAAAACAGGTTCCCTCGGCCTGGCAAAATCGAGAAACCGGTTGATCGTGCCTTCCATCCGCCGGATCTGGTCCATGGCGACGCGAAAATCCTCCTGCTCGTCTTCGGATTGGCCGATCTGGTCCTGCACCGACTCCAGAAAGAGTTTCAGCGATGTCAGGGGGGTCCTGATTTCATGTGCCACGGCCGCGCCCATGCGACCCATGGCGACAAATTTTTCGGAGCGTTCCGCGATCCGTTGCGTTTCCTTCAGCATGGTATCGGTTTCCCTGATCCTGGCCTCCTTTGATTCTACTTCCTGCTCGAGATTGCTCTGTCGCTCCCCGAGCCGGGAAAGCATGTTCTCAAAGGCTCGGTACAGCATGCCGATCTCGTCCCGCCGCGAAGTCTTCAGAAGCTCCCGGTCGAATTTGGCGTCGGAAATAAAGCCGGCGTGCCGGCTCAGAAGGCGAATCGGTCTGACGATATGACGGGAAACGATCCAGGTCAGCATCAGGGCGCTGCCGATGCACAGCAGCACCGTTAGACCGATGATGAGCTTCAGGGTTTTCACGCTCTGAAAGGCCTCGTCGCGATCCTGTTCAACAACGATATGCCAGCCGGTGCCGGCGACATTCCGCGACGTGCCCAGAACTTCGATGCCGCGATAATCCAGGTAGGTCTTCCGGTGGCGGTCTTTATAAAATATATTTTTAAAGCTGTCGGACTGGGAAATATTTTCCGTTAAAATCCGGGCCGGATCCTTGTGCGCCAGAAACTGGCCCTGGGCGTTCACCAGGTAGCACTCTCCGGTTTTTCCCAGAGAAATGCTCAGAATAAAAGAGATGATCTTGTCGGTTCCCACGCGGCCGTAAATCGTGCCCGCGAAATTGCCGGATTCACCGGCAACAGGAGCGCCTATGTAGAAGGAAGACTCTTTTTCTTTCGGCCGATAAATAATATCGGACATGTAAAGCGCGTCTCTGATAACGGTCGTTTCCTCATCCGGACGCCTGTTGGCGCGGCTGGTAAAAACAATATCGCCGTCAGCCGACAAAACGGTCAGGTCTTTGTAAACGCCGTATTCATCCTGAACGAGTTTAAGATAAGGCGCGACCAGTTCAGGGGACATGGATCTTAAAATGGAGGAGCCGGCGATCACCTTTAAATCGGCCTTGCGCTCGTCAAGCCAGCGCTCGAGAATGGCAACCTTGTCCGCCGCGGCATTCTCAAGCTGACGGATCACCATGCTGGCGATCAGCTCTTCGGTCGTCTTCAGGGAGAACCAGCCGATAATAACCAATGGGATCAGGGCCAGGACAAGAAAAATAAACATCACCCTGGCGCGCAGGTTAATGGTTCGCC
The DNA here is from genome assembly GCA_964432245.1 of uncultured Desulfobacterales bacterium. GTDB lineage: Bacteria > Desulfobacterota > Desulfobacteria > Desulfobacterales > Desulfosudaceae > JBFMDX01. The sequence continues at coordinate 184 of CAYSMV010000096.1, read as the reverse complement.
CTTTTTTTATCAGGGGCATGTCAGGATCCGCCGGTTTGCTCAATTCCATCCTTTCATTATTTTTCCTGTTATATTTCAAATTATTATAATTTTTTTTGCAAGGTTTTTCGGCAACGGACAATTCCTTGACAGAAAAACCCTTTTCCCATAAATTTTAATAAAGGAAGCCCGCCCTTCCGGGCGC
>CAYSMV010000095.1:0-4239 GCA_964432245.1 uncultured Desulfobacterales bacterium | reverse complement strand
TCTTTTCGGTTTTGCCATGGGGGGCGTGATGGCCACCTACCCTATTATTACCGCCGAACTCTTCGGCAGAGAATCGTTCGCGTCGGTATTCCGGTTTATGGCTGTTTTTCTGATCATCGAAATGGCGGGATTCATGATCGCCGGGTTAAGTTTTGATCTGACCGGTTCCTATGACACGGCCTATGCTTTTTTTATCGGGCTTGACGTAATGGCGGCTCTGGTCGTTCTTTCGGTCAAACGTCCGTAATGACTTTTATCGCATAAACAATTGTTTTTATTACGCCCAACTTTTTGTTGAAAAACCAGGTCCTGTTTGTCCTGTTTTAAAATGAACTTGGGCGAATTTCTTTTTGTAAGCACCATTTTAAGACTTTGGGGAAAGAGCCGGTTGGAACCGGCTGCGTTAAAAATTTCTCGCTTGAAATATTATTTTGGGCAACAGTGGAATTTTTGGGTAACCGTAAAAATCGTATTTTGAATAACAGCCGTTTTGACAACAATTTTTAAACATGATACTAAAAATAAAATCTGTTGATGCCTGTTGAGCAGGCGTGCTTGTAAAAAATCTGTATCATGATGACTTTGGCAACGATGTAGCTGAACGGAATCTTGTAAAAAACAAATTCATCAAAGGAGATTGGCCATGGGTAATGCATCATGTAAATTAAGAAGTCGGCGCGTTTTGTCGGCCATTATTGTTTTTTGCCTTTTCTTTGCCCTTTCAGCAGGCTTCGCGGCGGCGGATGTTTCCAGAGAAGAAATGCGGACTACGTTAAACGAAACCATCAAAGCCCTGTTGACCGGGAAGGAATTCAGCCCGGCCTTGAAACAGAAGCAGGCGGAATTAAGAGAGATGCTGGATAAAGGCGCTATAACCAAGGCCGATCTTAAAGATATAACCATACAGAAATCGATCCTCTCCATTTTGGATAACTGCTCAACAACACGATATATTTTGCAGGAAGTCCCCAAACGCGTTGAAAAGCTGCTTTCCCCGCATATGAACTGGGAAGACATCAGGGAGATGGTCTGGAAGGCGGGGGCATCCATAATCCCGGACGGAGAGAAAATGGTTATAACGATCGGCACCCTGGCACCGGCGGGCACACCCTGGTTGAATCTCCCCGAAAAAGTCCTCCTGCCGCAGATAGACAGATTAAGCGGCGGCAAAGTCGTCATGAAAATATACGGCGGCGGCGTCATGGGAGAAGACACCGACATTTTAAGGAAAATGGACATCGGCCAGATAGACTGCTGCGGCTGCACCGCGCTGGGCATACTGGCGGCGTCTCCGGAGATGTCCGTGCTTCTCATACCCGGCCTGTTCAATAACTATGAAGAGGTGGATTACATATTAAAAAAATTCAGAAAAAGACTGGACAAGGCCCTGGAGGATAGAGGGTACATCCTGTCAACGCTTCTGGATACCGGAAATTTTTATCTGTTTACAAAAAACAGGGTTTCCAGTCTGGAGGACATCAAAAAGCAGAAAGTCCTGACCTGGTTCGGAACGGTCGAAACCACTTTATATGACGAACTCGGGATCGACGCCACGCCGGTGGCGGTGCCGGAAGTAATCTCGGCCCTCAGCACCGGCCTGGCCGACACCAATATGGGCCCCGCGGCCTGGATGCTGGGAATGCAGGCCTATCAATACGCCAATTATTATATCAAAGATCCCTGGCTTTATTCCCCGGCGGCCGTTATTGTCAGCACTAAAACAAAAGAAAGAACAAAAAGACAGTTCGGCGTGTCGGAAAGGTTTGCCACCAACATTCAGGAAATGCTGGTGTATGAGGTCAATACGCTGGAAGAGGAATGGAAAAAACAGAGCCGGAATTATGAAGCCAAAAGCCTGAAGGCCTTTGAAACCAAATGCGGGATTAAGCCGGTGACGTTGTCTCCCGCGGATAAGAAAAAACTTAAGGAAGCGGGCGAAAGGGTCCGGCAGAAACTGGCCGGCAAGGCTTTTTCCGCCGAACTGATGAACGACGTGGTAAAAGCGCTTGAGGAATACAGGGCACATAAATAGTGTTGCGGTCTTACCCGGTATATGAAATAATATTTACAATTAACAATATGATTTTAAGATGGCTTCGTAAAAAGTCTTTACATCGCCATTCCGGGCTTGACCCAAGCATACAGTGAAGCGTAGCGCTAAACAGCGATTTAAAAATAGACCGTAAGGAGGGTTTTAGCCGTGATCACAAAATTTACAAAAATCCTTTTCCCCACAGACCTTTCCGAACATGCCCGCTATTCCTTTCAGTACGCGACAAGCATCGCCGCTTTTTGCAAAGCCAGCATTGTTATCCTGCACGTTATGGGTGATGATCCGCCCCAGAACACCAGGAACATGTTATCCGTGTTCCTCGGCAGTGAAAAAATGAAGGAGCTTGACGAAAATCAAAACGAACATGCCCAAAGCGCCAAAGATATTCTCATAGGGAAACGGAAAGAAGCGGATGTCGTCCGGGACGCCATGGGAATCTGTTTCGAAGACGTAAAAAATCAGCTGATAAAAAATGATATTCCAGCCGATGAGATCATCGTAAAAAAAGGGGATACGGTGGCGGAAATTCTTGCGGCTATAAAAAAATACGGCTGCGACCTGATCGTCATGGGGCATGGGAAATACAATGTTTTTGCGGAAGCGGTTATCGGCTCCACCACTAAAAGCGTTCTGAGAAAAAGCCGGGTTCCGGTACTGGTCATTCCCGCCCCCAAGAAGTAGGCCCCGACCTTTGTTCTTGTCCGCATCGATTTTTGATCGGAATAGCGACATGAGGGAGTATCATTTAACGATCAAGGCGGGACGCGGATTTCTTGTCGCGCTGAGCGGACTTGTCTTGGGCATGATCGTCATCGTCGCGGGCCTGCTCTATCTATTCCTGGCTTATGATCCCCTGGATAGAATCTGCCTGAGAGTGAATCTGGAACAACAATACATTAAAGCCCGGATGGCTGCTTCCTTTCCGGTCATGGCCGACATCGACCAGTTGTTGCGCATACCACTTGATGAGACGATTCCGGTAAAAGTTCCCTTTAATCAGCATTTCCCCATTCCCTTTAATCAAACGTTCGAAGTTCCCGTTGAACTAAACACCACCATTCCGGTCTCCATGACCGTCCCATTTAAGTCGGACATTCCCATTGAAACAGAGGTCTATGTGAACACGGAAATTAAAACCTCAATAATGGGAATACCGTTCAGTGTCCCTATTAAAGGCTATATCCCCGTTCGCGCGAGCATACCTGTCGATCAACAGGTTGAGGTGAAAGAGGATTTTCAACTGGCGTTGCGGTCACCCGTGAAGGTTGATATCAAAGAGACGTTCCAGGTTCCGATCGACACCGTTTTTTCAATGAAAATTCCCTTAAACACGGAAATTGCTGTTCCGTTTAAAGAGCATGTTCTGGCCAACGTCTCCTTGGAGGGCGATGTGGCGGAAGAGATACCCAATCTGTATATATTGGACAACACTTTGGATTTCAAACTGAGTCAGATGCGACTGACCTGGAAGAAAAGACCTGGAGTAAAATAACCGGGTTTTTCCGAAAATGCCGGGTTTTTCCTGCTCAAAACGGGCAATAGTGCCCCACTTATAAAAGAATTTAGAAATAACAATAGGTTATCATTAAATAAAACCGGCCGGGTGGGTCGAAATGTATCGGAAACAATATGTTTGATCGTTTTTTCGATACTGGATTGACTTTTTATTTCTTTTAAAATCAACACATTAATCAACACCAGAATCTAAAAAGCATTCGATTTTTTACAATTGTACAATTTTTGCATGCATAAAATAAAATAAATATAATAATAAGATATTCGGGGGTGTATAATGCCGAAAAGAATTTCTGTTTTAGTGACGTGTTTTCTGGTAGCGGCGGTTGTTTTTTTCGTTTCCGTACCCACGGCCAACGCACGGCCCAAACGAATAATAATGAAAATCGCGACGCTTGCGCCTGCCGGAACGGTATGGATGAAAGCCATGCACGGAGTCAGTGATTATGTCGAAGAAAAGTCCGGCGGAAGAATAAAATTTCATTATTATGCCGGCGGCGTTATGGGCGATGAACCGGATGTTATCCGAAAGATGAAAATGGGCGTGATCCAGGGCGCCGGTATTACCCTGGCGGGCGTCCGTCTGACGGTCCCGGAATTCCAGGTCATGGAACTGCCCTTTCTTTTTCCCAATCGAAATTACGCGGAAACGGATTATGTTTATGGAAAAA
>CAYSMV010000094.1:0-2248 GCA_964432245.1 uncultured Desulfobacterales bacterium | reverse complement strand
GAGTTTTCCGCAACCAAAGGGATCGAACTGAAAATCCGTTATTAATCGGTCAAACACCTCTCTTAACGCTCTTGCCCCGATTCTTGAATTTTCCTCGGCCTGGCTGGAAATCAACTCAATCGCGTCTTCGGAGATCTGAAGGTCGATATTGAATGTTTTGAAATAGCTTTTCGCGTTTACGTACGGGGAGTCCACGGCATTCAGGAGAATATGTTTCAGCGCCTCCCTTTTAAGGTTTTCCAGCACCGTAATGGCGCTGAACCTGGAGATGAACTGCGGTATCATTCCATAATCAAACAGGTCGTCTATTCTCATGTAGTCTTTTAAATTGAAAATCAGCTTTCGTTCCGGCCTTTTTTTGGTATCGTCCCAGGTGTAGGTTGTTTTGATCTTTCTTCCGTCTTTTCCGGATATCACCAGAGAATAAACCTGGTTATAAAGCTCTTCAAAGGCCCCGCCGCAGACAAAGAGCATTTTGGCGGTGTTGACGGGTATTCTGACGGGTTGTTTTTTCCCTTCCTGGATGATGGCTGTTTCAAGGTACAGGGTTTCTCCTTCCAGGATGGTCAGCAGGGCCTGCTGAATGGATATGCCGGTCACGTTCGGGCGGCCGGAAATTTTGGCCGATATTTTATCGATTTCATCCAGACAGACGGTGGCGTTTTCAATATGCGCTTTCAACTCCTTGGGCGTGACATTTTCCCCCAGGCGGTTGCGGACGCCTGCTTCAAGGTTTTTAAAGATTCGATGGAGATTGACTTCGCCGGATTCATCCACCAGTGTGTTGGCGTTCATTACCGCCATGGCCTGATATTTGTCCAGGTCGTTGTGATCCCGGTAAAACTGGAGCATGGAATTCATAATGGTCGTTTTGCCGGTGCCGCTGTTGCCGATAAGAAAGATATTGCCCCATTTGATGCCGTTAATATGCTTGTAAAGAGAGACCGAGATTTTTCTTAAAACTTCATCCTGGCCCAGAACTTTCCGGGAAAGATAGGCGAAAATATCGGTTGGAAGCAGTGGAGTGGCGCTCATGGCTCACACAACAAGGTTAAGAAATTGTTTTTATTGCCGCCGATATTCTTTATATATCAGGGTCGGCCCCGGGTGTCAATTTTTTTGAAGCCGCGGGTCGGCGCGTGCTTTGCCGGGCTCTGATTCGCTGATTTCCGGTGCCTTCCAAAAACAGATCGCCTTAATTATTTATTTCTTTTCAAACATTTTCGAGATATGGTCTGATCATAATAAAGCGTTCTGAAGATTAATTATCTACCCTGGAGGAGATCATGAAAAAAAAGATTTTTTCGGCGGTTGTCTGTCTGTTTTTGGCTGGTCTGGTCGCGGGTTGTGGTGGAAAATATTCTGATCTTATCGAGGTCAATCAGCAGTACGCGGATCTGATGAAGTCCTATATTGAGTCCATGGACAAGGTCGACAACGCCGCCGCTGCCGCCGTCGCCGTCAATAAGCTGGCGGACGGCATGGAAAAGCTGGCTCCGAAAATGAGAGACCTGGGCGAAAAATATCTGGAGCTGGAAAAACCGGAAAAATTGTCCAAAGAGCTGCAGGAGTCCGCCGACAGTGTGGCTGAGGTCAGTCAGAAATTCGCGGAATCCTTCATGAAGCTTATGCCCTACATGTCGGACAAAAAAGTGCAGGAAGCGCAGAAGCGGCTTTCTTCGGTTATGAGTTCAATGGGACAGAGACGTTAGCGCGACAAATCGCTGCGCTGCTTGTAAAAAGATTGATCGGCCGTTGATTATCTTAACGATTGATCTGTATTATTCCGGCATCTGGTCATAATAGTAGAGCATGGCGTCGGCGCGGGTGAAAATGCCGATCAGCTTACCGTTTTGTACAACCGGCAGCCGCCCCACATCATGCTTGACCAGTATCCTCGCCGCTCTGGGAACGGTCATTTCAGGGGGGGCGGTAATTACATTGGTGGACATGAAGGCCTTGACCGGGGCCTGCCATTGGGACTTTTTTTTGATCTTGTTGATGTCCCTGACCGAAATTATCCCCACCAATTCTCCTGCCTCCATCACCGGCATACCCGACACCTTTTTTTCTTTTAATGTCGCGGCGGCTTCTTTCAGAGTGGCCGTAGCGGCGATCGTTTGCACGGGAAAGGACATGAGCTCGCCGATATGAATGGATGACCGCTGGCTGTTCCGGATCAGCTCCATGATCCATTCCCTGACGCCCCTGGTGTTGACGTCTTTTAACATGGCCGAGGCGGCCGCCG
>CAYSMV010000093.1:0-15882 GCA_964432245.1 uncultured Desulfobacterales bacterium | reverse complement strand
TAAATCCCTGGCCGGAGGAAGAGTCGAAGAACGTGTTTTTTCTTTTTTTCGTGAAATCAATAAACTGATCCAGGATGACAAAATGGCTCCGGTCGATTTCCCGGCGCAGACTGCCGCAGGCCGTCGTAGCCAGAATATGGGTGACGCCGTTGTCTTTTAACGCCTGGATGTTGGCCCGATAGTTGACGTCGGTAGGCGTGTACTGATGATTTTTGCCGTGCCTGGACAGCAGCACCACCTCCACGCCCTCGATTTTGCCGCACATCAATGGCGATGAAGGCTCGCCATAAGGCGTCATGACCTCAATTTCACGGGGTTCGCGCAGGAGATCCGGGTCATCCAGCCCGGACCCGCCGATAATGCCGATTTTATTCATGCTTGTCTCCCACACTGGCAATCCGCCGGCAAAAGGCGGCAAAATATTTCCGGCAACCCATATTAAGGGCGGCTGAAGAAGGCCCTGTATTTACAGTTTTCGGTAATTTAGGCGTAATTTTGTATCAAATAATATATGCGCGACCGATTGTCAAGGCATTGGGAACGCTTTAAAATGTTGACACCCGGCCCCCTCCGGCTTATTATCAAAAAAATGCTCATAATCTCAGGGCGCCATTAAAGAACAGGCTTTGCTCCTGACGACCCGAAGGAGAAGTTATGATGGCTGCATCGCCCGGATGGGAGGTCATTGACGCTTGTCGGCTCTTGTTTCCGGCCGCATTTATGGTTGATTCCGGTTTTTTAAATACCCTCGCCGATGAAGACCTCAAGAAGGCCTTCCGTAAAAAAGCGCTGAGCACTCATCCGGACCGATCCGTCGTGCTGGGCCGCAGCCGGGAGGAACTGAGCCGGAAGTTCCAGGAATTATCATCCGCTTATCAGACGCTGCTGACCTTTTTTTCACGGCGGTCGTCTGATGGTTTTCGTACTCATTCTCATCAGCGGCCCGGGCATCGGGCATCATCGGTTAACGCCGGCCGCGCCGCGGCCGATGACTATTTTTATAAAGGCAGGGTGCCTTGGCGTGAATTGCGGCTGGGGGGAAACATGTATTACTCCAAAATAATTTCCTGGAGAACATTGATCGGCGCGATTGTCTGGCAGAGAAAGCAGCGGCCTTTATTCGGTGAAATCGCCCGGCAGTGGAATTTTATTTCCGATGACGATATTCGTTTGATTCTGAAGAGCAAGACCCCGAGAGAAATGTTCGGTGAATGCGCCAGAAGATACGGCTTCCTCTCCGAGTTCCAGCAGATGGCGGTGACCGGGAGACAAAGGCAGATACAGCCTTTGTTCGGTAAGCATTTTATAGAAAGCGGCCTGTTATCCTCCTTTCAGGTTGAAACCATGGTTAAACGCAAGGAAAACCATAATTTCCGGATCCGGTGTCATTGATCCCGGCCGGAACGTTATTCAACATCAAAAGCGTATATATCGAATTCAACCCCGACCCCATCTTCCGTTATGCGGACGACTTTACCGGTTATCCTGAAATGGCAATCTTGATTGGTAAAGGGAATCGATAATTTTACCTCCTGACCCGGCGTCAGTTTTTCGGTTGTCTCCACAAAAATGCCTCCCAGGCTGATATCCCGTGACAGGTGTTTGCCGGTAATATGGCCGTGGGACATGGTAACGTACAACCGGAAAGACTTTCTCGGATGGTAGCGTTTTTTTCCCCATGTGCCGGTTGCCGGCTGATCGGGATTCTTCTGCTGGCTGTCGGTTGTCATCGATAATCCTCGTTTATCAATATTTTTTTGATGGTGATGTCCATTTGAACGATTCCACCATATTTTTTTCTTTCCCTTTTCGCTTACGCGATCCCCGAATACCAAGGGCTTCTCTGATCAGGCTCCGGCCGAGGTCGGGGTTACTGGTGTCGGTAAGCCTTTATCCGGCCGGCATGTTGCCTATTCCCGCGGCATGACCTTCTTGACCACGCCGACCAACTGCTCCGGCTTAAACGGCTTGGTAATCCAGCCGGTGGCGCCGGCGGTCTTCCCTTCATTTTTTTTGGACGCCAGTGATTCCGTCGTCAGCATAATGATAGGCGTGAATTTGTATTCATTCATAGACCGAACGGAACGGGTCAGTTCGAACCCGTCGACATGGGGCATGTTTAAATCAACGATAAACAGGCTGACTGGCGTACCGCCTAATTTTTCCAGCGCGTCCAGACCATTCTCGGCCTCGACTACCATATACCCGGCGTTTTCCAGTGTAAAAGACAACATCTTGCGCACACTGGTCGAGTCATCTACGACCATTATTGTTTGTCCCATTATTCCCTCCCGACTTCGTTAATCTTCTTTGTTGTGGTAAATCTTCCCATTCCTTTAAAACAACTCAACGTTATCAGCCAGACTCTCTCGGGAAAGATGGCTGTAACTATCTTTCAGGACGGTTGTCCGACTTTTTGTAAACAGAGTGATATTATTCTCCCGTTCCGCGGTGTGCTTTCCCGGAACGTGTCCTATGGCGGTCGCATCAACTTCGATCAAAATTGCCTCATGGCCGGGCTGTGAAGCCATATCAATTAATCGATTGTGGTATTCATCAATTTTCCTGGACAGTCCTTTAAAAAATTTCAGGCTGGTCAGAGTCGTATCCGTCGCTTTTTTCAGCGCTCTCGCGCGTTCATAAGCGGCCAGGGATTTTTCTCTGAACCTGTCGTATTCCATGGAAATATCATTAATAATGCTTTCCAGACTGTTGATGGCGGAGCTGTTACCGTCCAAGTCGGTTGATGCCTCTTTGTTTTTGCGGCCGACTTTTTCAGCCGCCTTCATGATAGACGTGATGATGCCTTCTATTTCACTGGAAAACCCGTCGGACCGGGTGGCCAGATCATTCATTGCCTGGGCCAGCAATTTGAGAGCGCCGCCTTTTTCTCCCTGTCGATTGGCGGCGATAATGGAATTAATCGCCTTATTGTGCGTATTGGCGCTGATGCTCCGGACGATGCTTAATAATTCCGAAAGGTCGGCCGCGATATCGGAGACCTGATCGGCCGTTTTCTGGATCTGCTGATAGAATGTTTCTCCCTGGTTCAGCAGGTCGTGTAGCTGCGTCAACGCTTCCTTCAAATGGGAAAAAGGATCAGGCGTTAACAAAGTGCGCGAACGAATATTCCCGTCGTTCGATGTCATGGAGCCAAGCGCCTGTAAAACGTCATTCACTTCGGCCCCGATTTTCTGTAAGGCCGCTCTGTTTTTCTGGTATACCTCCTCAAGCTCGATATTGACCTCGTTTAGTTTGCCGGCCTGGTCTCTGATAATTGAAGCGGCCGGTTTTTTTTCTTCTCTGCCGGACGATTCCTTTGCCTGGGTTGATTTTGCGGTCGACTGGATCAAGTTGAGGGTCTGGATAATATTCATGATTCGCTGTTTCATGTTGTCGTGAAACTGGACGCCGACCACGATTTCCGCGACTTGCCGGGATATCTCCCGGGACTGCCGTCCCGACGCTTCGATGGTGTCAACGGAAAACCGCATCAGATCTTCCGTATCATGAGTCGATTCTTGCACCGTTGTCCGAATCTGATTGGTCAGAGCATCCAACCGGTTGATCCCGGCGGATATTTCTTCCTGCGTGATGCTATGGACTTCCCTCGCTTTTTCCACGTTTTTGTAAACGTCATTGGCAATCCGGGCGATGTTTAACGACAGATCCTTTATTTCCTGGGCGACGTCTGAAAAAATATTGACGGATTGGTCAATGGCCCTGGCATTTTCCACCAGCATGTTCAGGGAGACCGTTTTGAGCGATTGGGAAAACTTTTTTATCTGTTTGCTGGAGGCATGAAGGTTTTCAATGTCATGTACCAAGGCGTTGATTCGTCCCAGATTATTTTTTACCTCGTTTTGCCGGTTCTGAATATCTTCCAGGGACGTGTTTAGAATCTCCCGGCCCCTGTCCAGGAAGCCGTTTTGGGCGCCTGAGCTCATTCCTTCGACGGTCTTGACCATTAATTCGGTCAATTCCGACACATTGGCGTAAACGGTTCTCAAGCCGATACCCATCAGCATGAAATCGGCTTCAGATCCATCGGTAAATTTCTCCAATGACGTCACCATTTCCCGGAGATCGGTCTGTAAAAGCTCAACCGCCGCTGCCCGCGCCGCGCTCAGGTTGCCGTCCTTTTGACCGACGCCGGCTGATATGGCTTTTTCCATTGATGTCCATTCCATCAGTTCAACGTTGTCCGCCCTGGGCTTACGGTTTTTTTTAAATATGGTTGTCAGTTTCATGGTTTGTCTGATGGCTCATCTAAAAAGGCGAAAATCGTTCTTTTAATTTCCGGCCAAAATATCATCTGAAATTTGAAAATTAACTTAAACAGCAGCTCCGGCTTCATGGATTTTTTGTTTTGTTTTATAAAACCGGATGACTTTCCCGGCAATCTCCGCTAACGGCAGGACCTCATCGACCCCACCGATTTTCACGGCCTCTTTCGGCATACCGTACACCACACAAGAGGCTTCGTCCTGGGCAATGGTATAGGCGCCGGTTTGATGCATTTCCAGCATACCCCGGGCGCCGTCGTCTCCCATTCCGGTCATGATCACGCCGATGGCGTTGCTGCCGGCATAGCGCGCCGCCGAACGGAAGAGGACATCCACCGAAGGACGATGCCTGGATACCAGCGGGCCGTCTTTGACCTCAACCAGGTACTTGGTGCCGCTACGTTTTAACAGCGTATGCCGGTTCCCGGGTGCTATCAGGGCATGTCCTCTGAGAATCGGATCTCCGTCGGCGGCTTCTTTTATCGCTATACCGCAAATATCGTTCAGACGTCGGGCAAAGGCCGAGGTAAAGTGCTCGGGCATGTGCTGAACCACAACAATACCCGGCGCGTCCAGCGGCATGGCTTCCAGAAGAATTCGCAACGCTTCGGTACCGCCGGTAGAAGCGCCCACGGCCAGTACCTTGTCGCTGGTTTGAAAAACCGGCTGATTCCGCTGTATCCCGGGCATCACGGCGTCGGCGGTCAGTTTCGGTTCCACCTGGTGCTTTTGTCTGGAAATTTTCGGCAGTCTGAATATCCTGGCGCTGGCGGCGGCTTTAACGACATCGGTGATGCGGATTCTGGCTTCTTCAAAAAACTGACGCACCCCGACCCGGGGCTTATTGATCACCTCTACGGCGCCATGTTCGATAGCCCTTACGGCCAGATCTGAATTTCTCTCAGTCAAGGCGGAACAGATGATTACCGGCATGGGATGCTGGGCCATAATTCTGCTTAAAAAAGTAAGACCGTCCATACGGGGCATCTCTATATCCAGGATCAGCACATCAGGCATATGGGCGCCCATTTTTCTTGCCGCCAGATAGGGATCCGGGGCGGTGCCCATAACTTTTATTTCCGGGTCGGCCTCCAGCATTTCTCTCAGCGTTTGCCTGACAAGGGCTGAATCATCAACAATCAAAACCTGGATGGGACGTTCAGTCATGGCCGTTTTCTTTCTGACAGACGGTGCGGTTAATCTTTTTTATCCAGACATCTCCCCGGTGAGGGAAAAAAACCAGCTTTCTGCCATGAAGACCGCCTACATCAGTGGCGGTGATGTTTAATCCAAGTTCCTGAATGGTTTTTAAGGCCGTCTCCACGTTTCTGCGCCCGATATTAAGCGGTGTCTTAATCGGTTTATCTAGGGACGGTAAAAACATCTGGCCGCCGCCGAAAATTTTTACCTCTATTTTTTTTTTCTTCGCGCCAAGGGCGGTCATACGGTTGAACACGTGCCTGACAATGAGATTGACATAGCGGCCTTTCATCTCGTCCGGGTTGCGAATCCCGGACAAAGGGAACGGCAGCAGCGAATGGGTGATGCCGCCGATGTTGAGAATGGGACAGTACATGGTCACCGTGACACAGGAGCCCAAAATAGTACTTACCCGGGCCGGGCCTCCGTTGGAGATATAATATTCTCCCTGTTTGAGATAAATATCCACACAGTCAAAGTCGCTGATGATGTTGTTTTCAAGTCCCGGATTGGATTTCATTTGTGCCGGCTTTACTGGCTATGGCTGTTTCCGATATCGCCGCATTCGGTATCGAGACGCAGTCCGTTATTGCGCAGTGTCTGTAAAACCGTTTTCTCGGTAAATGGTTTGGCGATATAGGCGTCGGCGCCGCATTCATACTGAGCGATCAGTATCCGTGACGGGTCTTTGATGGTAGTGGCAATGACTATCGTCAGCGTCTTGTCTCCGCTCCAGCCCTGTTCTTGTTCAAATTCACGAATTTCCTTGACGGCTGTCAGCCCGTCTTTTTCCGGCATAATGACGTCCATGATCACCAAGTCGAAATTTTTTTTCTCTCCCTGCGTTTTCCGGATCAGGTCCACCGCTTCCCGGCCGTCGGCGGCCAGGTGACATTCTGCTATCGGCGACAGGATGGCGGTGAGTTCTTCCCGGATGGAAGCGCTGTCGTCTACGATAAGTATTTTCTGCATAAATTCCTCCGCCTGGTTATATTTTTTGATAGACTGTCGGCTGAACCAGTTTTAACGGCAGGTCCATGCCGCCGAGCGTTTCAGAGTGGCCGATAAACAAATATCCGCCCGGCTTAAGGCAGTAACAACATTTGTTGAACAATTGTTCCTGGATCGACCGATCGAAATAGATAATCACATTACGACAGAAAATAATGTCATATTCTCTGGGGCAGGTGAAAGTTTCCATCAGGTTTAAACGATAAAAGCTTACCTTGCTTCTCAGTTCCGGAACCACGCGCGTCAGCTGTTTTTTCCGGTCTTTGCTTTTCATGAGATATCTTTTTTTTAGTTGATCGGGAATCACCTCTGTTTTTTTGGTCGGATAGATCGCTGCTCTGGCTTTTTCAATAACTCCACCGGAGACGTCGGTACCGATAACTTCAAATTTGAAAGATGGTTGCAGCCTGGTGAATTCATTTAAGACCATGGCTATACTGTAGGGCTCTTCCCCGGAGGCGCAGCCGGCGCTCCAGGCGGTAAACACGGCCTTTCCGCCGGTTTTTTCAAACCAGTAGAGTAACAATTTTTCACAGAGCAGGTCGAAGTGGGCGCTTTCACGGAAAAAGTCGGTTTTATTGGTTGTCACCACGTCGATCATGTAGGGTGTTTCCCGCTCTATCCCTTCCGGAGAGAACAAATACTCCTTGTATTGCTGGTAACTGCTCATATTCATCGCCCGCAAGCGTTTGATCAGGCGGGCCTGCAACATCGTTCTTTTGGTCGGCGGCATCTTAATGCCGAACTCGGACTGAATGAATCCGCCGATGGCATTAAATTCGGCGGTCGTCATCGGTGAAGACGGTGGCGTCCAAATCTGTTTTCCCGCTGCTTCAAGGGACATGCTCAAGCCTTTATAAACATGTTTTACGCGCCTCGTTCTTCTTTTTTTCTTCTTTCCGATGCTGCATGTCGGAAATCATGGAGAGATCTTTGGTGGAGAAAATCGTCTGAATGTCCAGCAGGATGACAAACCGGTCATTCAGTTTGCCGATACCCCGGATAAATCGGGTATCAATTTTGCTGCCCAGCCGGGGTGAAGCCTCGATCTGTTCCGGCTGAATATCCAGGACTTCCTGAACCCCATCAACCAGGGCGCCCATGGTTGATGACTCTTCTTCGATATCCAGCTCCACTATGATGATACAAGTGTTAACGGTTTGCCCGGCCTTTTCCAAGCCGAATTTTGTTCTCAAATCGACGACCGGCACTACGTGGCCACGGACATTGATGACGCCGCGCATGAAATCGGCGGTCATGGGGACCTTGGTGATGGCGGTATACTCCAGCACCTCACGCACCAGCAGGATATTCAGCCCGTAGAGTTCATTATCCAGGTAAAAGGTGAGGTAGGTGTTGTTTTGAAGTCTTGCCGTTTCATTCATCGCCGACTCCTTTATCCGCTTCATTAACGATATTGTATGTTTTTAAAATTCTTCGAACGTCGCCGACGGTCTGCTCTTTTGAAGCGGCGCTGATCTCCTGCACCAACTCGGCGGTTTTGCGAATGTCGGGCACTATTTTTTCCAGCATTTTTCCAGCATTTTTCCGGCTTTTTCCGCCACCTCAACGCTGCCGGCAGAAAGCTTGCTGATCTCCTTGGCCGCCTCGCCGCTGCGTTCGGCCAGTTTACGGACTTCGGCCGCCACCACGGCAAAGCCCCTGCCGGCGTCACCGGTGCGGGCCGCCTCAATGGCCGCGTTCAGAGCCAGCAGGTTGGTCTGGCGGGCGATTTCCTCAACAATAGAAGTCTTGTCGGCGATGTCCTTCATGGCCCGAACCGTTTTCTGGACCTGGCGGCCGCCCTCTTCGGCGTCCCCGGGCGCCTGACGGGCGATTTTCTCGGTTTCAGCGGCATTGTCGGCGTTCTGGTCGATGTTTGATCCCATCTCTTCCATACTGGAAGTAATCTCCTCCAGGTGAGAGGTCTGTTCGGTGCCTCCCGGGATAACGCTATTGTTGCTCCGCTCTTTGAATCAGCGGTTCCACGTCCAGGATTAAAGCGATGCTTCCGTCCCCCTGGACGGTGGCGCCGGACACGCCCTGAATATCCTTATACGCCTCGCCTAAATTTTTTATTACGGTCTGCTGCAAGCCGACGATTTCGTCGACAACCAACCCGATCGGGTTCTTTTCCGCGGAAACGATCACCACCTGTTCTTTTTCCGGCGGCTCGCCGGTGATGGCAAACCAGTCCCGGAGTCTGACAAACGGTACCAAATGATCGCGCAGATTGATGAACCGGTTTTCCCGCAGGCTTGTCCGGTCGCGGGTTCTCTCCAGACACTCGCTGACCACGGACAGCGGCACAATAAAACGCTCCTGCTCAATCCTGATTTGAAGGCCGTCGATAATGGCCAGCGTCAGCGGAAGTTTCATGGTAATGGTGGTTCCCCGGCCCTTTTCGCTGGCTACCGATACCTTGCCTCTTAAGGCGGTAATGTTTTGTTTCACGACGTCCATGCCGACGCCCCGGCCGGACAGGTCGCTGACTTGATCGGCTGTCGAGAAGCCGGGTTCAAAGATGAGGTTCAGCATCTCTTTTTCGTCCGGGTTGGAATCAGCGGACAGCAGACCTTTTTCAATCGCCTTGGCCTTGACAAGGTCCGGATCAATGCCCCGTCCATCGTCTGATATGGTAATGATGACATGCCCGCCGGAGTGTTCGGCTGAAAAAACAATCTTCCCCTGGGGCGGTTTGCCCGCGCGTTTTCTTTCTTCCGGCGTTTCGATACCATGATCGATACTGTTTCTCAGTAAGTGCACCAGCGGGTCGTCCAGGCGTTCGATAACGGTTTTGTCCAGCTCGGTGGCCGCGCCCTCGGTAACCAGTTCCACTGTTTTTTTCATCTGGGTGGACAAATCCCAGACGACCCGCTTGAACTTTCCAAAGCTGGCGCCGATGGGGAGCATGCGGATATCCAGCATATTGTCCCGCAGGTCGTTGCTCAACCGCTCGATGATCTCCGCGATTTCGGTCAGGGTCGGATCCTGCTTTTCGTCCGCCAGCCGGGAAAGGCGGGTTTGCGCGATAACCAGCTCGCCGACCAGGTTAACCAACTGATCCAGCTTGCCGGCCTGGACCCGCATACTGGATATGGCCCTGGCGGCTTTTCGCCGGTCTTTTCCAGAGTGCGTTTCAACCGGCTTGTCGGCCGCCTGTTTTGTCCCGTGCTTAGGACCTTGGGCTGATCTGACGGTCGACAGCTTTGTCTCGGAAAAAATTTCCCGCAGTGTTTTTATATCGATGGTTTCGTTTTTGAACAACGCGTTTCCCAGGCTGTTAAAAATCGGAGACTCCTGGCCCGGTTGAACCTTATCAGCCACCACTTCGATGGTTAGTTCACAATCATTCTCGACGAAAATAAAGACATCCCGGATGGCGTTCAGGCCACTATCGGTAGCCAGAAGAATGTCCCACCAGAGATAGCAAACCTCCGGGTCCATGGCTTCAAGCTGGGGAATATTATCGGCATGGGCTATAACACGGATCATCCCCAGCCCGCTTAACTCATCAAGCAGAAACAGGGGGTTGGCTCCGGTTTTGAAAATGCCGGGACTGGGCTTGAATCTGATGTGATAGATTGCCCAGGCCAGAGCGTCGGCGTCGGCCTCGCCGACGTCGTCCGGGCGGCTGTCTATGACGTTGCTCTCGGTAAAATTATCCTCCGCTATTTCCCGGAAAGCGAGGGCCAGATTCTGGATGGTTTTGTCTGTCGCGGATTCGGGGTCATTAATGAGCAGTTGAAACTGGTCTTTCGCCGCCAGCGTTAATTCGAGTAAGGCGTTATCGATCCGGCAACGGCCGTTGCGAATATTGTCAAAGACGGCTTCTACTTCATGGGCCAGATCCGAAAGCCGGTCAAAACCGAACATGGCGCCGGAGCCTTTCAGGGTATGCAACGCCCGGAAAGCCCGATTGATCGGTTCCGGGTCATCAGGGCTTTCTCCAAGCTCCAGAAGGGCGTTTTCCAGTTCCGGCAGCAAGTCTTCCCTGGCTTCTTCGATAAAAATCTGTTTGGCTCTGAATTCCTTTGTCATTTTTCGACCGCTTCCCCATTTGTTTGTCGCGCCTGGCGCGAACCATTTTCGCCGGTATGGTCGGACTGACGAAGCATCGTCTTGAAGATGCATTCCGCGCAATCACATGCCGAGCAAGCCTGTGCCAGTCCGATTTTCCGTAACTGATCCACTATGGATGAAGGCAGGGGGTATGGTAAGACGATTTGTTTGGCGTTTTGCGAGTAACTGCGGCAAGCGGCGCAGATGATCTGGAAAAAAGAGATATCGCATTTGCCGATCGACGACATATCGACTTCTATCTGATTTTCGGGCTCGGCCAGAAGGTGAAGAAATAGCTGATGAAGTTCTGCTCCCCGGTTTATCCGGCAGTCACCGTGTAAGATGATTTTTCCCATAAGCTGTTTTAAAGTTTAATTATTTACCCGGTAGTCACCGTGTAAATAATTTTTCCCATACCTTTCTTGAAAAGTTAAAATCACATAATGCCTCACAATAAATTCAAAAATTTGTTTTACTACCTAACTTTTTGTTTAAGCAAGGTAATAATGATTTGATCGGCTAAATCGAAGGTCGTGAGAAGTTGTCGCGAGTTCGTTTGTCTGAGGGTCAAGGCGGCCTTGATCGGCATAAACGATCATGTTACATCCCCTTCAAAAAAAACGATAAACAGTTACAGTCGCAACGAAATAGAAAGCAAAAAACATGCCTTGATTTTGTTTTTTAAAAAGTCAAAAAAAACAATGGGTTGTTTTTTTATAAATTGAGCGCCAATAGGTTCAGGTTCAAAAAAACCTGCCGTAAGAAGGTGCTTGATAAAAAACAAATGCGAAACAACAATTAACCTGCTGATTATAAAGGATATTATCGTTATCCGGTTAAATCCGCTGTTTCCAGAAAATTTGGATTTTTGTCCTGAATCATTAGACAAAAAGCCGCGAGCCTCTGGTTTGTTGATATCGGCGATTTTAATCGTTTATCCGGTTGTCTTTTTATCGCTAAATCCGGTTTTTCGGCCTAAGACGCTTATGAAACATTACCACCCAGCTCCCGGACGAAAAGTTGACCGGAGTTCAGCCCGTTGACTGGCTGCCGGACGTCTCCCGGGTCATAAACCAGATCAGGGGCGCGTCCGGCTCCAGCCGGTATTCGCCGGTTACGCGGAAACCATGCCGCGCATACAAAGGCAGGTTTTTTTCATTGGAACATTCCAGATAGGCCGGTTTTCCTTCGCCGCCGCACACGGCCAGGGTCTCCCTCAGCAGCAGTGAACCGATACCCTGGCCCTGGTTTTTTTTGACCACTCCCAGGGCATGAAGATAGTAATGGCTCTTCACCGGCCGCGCCCGGTCGACCTGCCGCAGCAGCCGGTCGGCCCGGACTATCATGCGCAACCCGTTTTCTTTGCTCAGATGACGCCCGATCCAGGCCAGGGCGAAAAAGAACGGCGGAAACCGGGTGCTGATCCCGGGCGGCAGCCACAAGGCCGCGCCGGTATGGTCCGGCGTCACCAGGCTCAGGCCGTAACGCGCGTAATATCTGATGAACACGGCCTTGAAATACCGGGGGATAAAGGACTTGTCCGGCTGAATATAGTTCATGACCGGGTCGTCCACAAAGGCCCTGCCCAGGATCTCTCCGACAAGTTCCGCGTTCTTAATGGAAACAGGTTGTAATATCATAAAAAGGCTTTCTCCTCTGCCATACCGCTTTTATTATAATACGCCTATCGTATTTTCCAACAAGCCTGACGCATGATTACATCATGTCATCTTCCGGCTTGACGTTTTTCGATGTCATCATCCGGCTTGACCGGATGATCCAGAATAAAACCTCAAAACACCTTTTTTCTGTTTTTATTTCTTCTTTGGTTGTTCTTCCGTAAAGCTATCATGTTCTTTCCATGACCGTTTGACTTGTTCGCCAGCAAGTTTATAATCATTTTATGATAAACATTTGCCAAATCTACTTGATTTTTATTCTGACCGTCAAATCCCTACAGTTTTATACCTGGGTTTACGAAGGTGCTCTTGGGCTGCGAACATTCTGTATCAAGCTGATGGCGGATAATCTGGATATGGCGATGGCAATACTTGTAATAATGTTTTTTACCGTCCTGATCTACAACCTTCTCGTAATTATCATCAATTTTCCAAAAATCACCCTGTGCGACTTGATTTGTCCTTTATCCGAGCGGAAGAAACGCTAAACCGAAAACGGCAACGCCCGACCCTACGTGTGAGGGAGACATGGCAACAGGCTTAACGGCTTCGGTATCAGGCGGTATCGATTCTTCGGTAGCGTGAAAATTTTAATGAGTAGCAAAGCCAGTAGGGGAAAAGAACCAGAAACGGTATGGTTAATAATATTCCGGCCAGAACGGCCAGGCGTTTTTTGTTGCCCCGAAAGGGTCTGGTCGTGAAGAAAAACGGCAGCCGGTGAAACCATTGATCAGTTTTTTTAACATTAATGGCTCCAACTGATTTGGAGAAGAATCTATTTTTTATGGTTTGAGTTCCGGCGTGACATCAAAAAGGATATCGGCAATAATATAGGCGTGGCAATTCAAATGCCGGGGGTGCTGGACCCATTATGGCGTTTCGGCAATTACGAGGGTTTGAGAATATTCTATAAAGGGCGGGAAACGGCTTTAGGACATTGATTTTACAGAAAGTCGTGACACGAACCCGGTGGAGATAGGCGTGAAGGCTACCGTAATTATTTCGGCCTATAACAATCTGGAAGACCTTCGTTTGTTATTGCCGAGCCTGGAGCAGCAAACCCTGAATGGTCATGAGATGGATGTGATTCTCCGGGACGACGGTTCCCGTGACGACACCGGTGACTGGGTTTCGCGCCATCATCCCCGTGTACAGCTTATACGGGGAGAAAATGTCGGCTTTTCCCGGAGCAACAATATCGCCGTGGAACTGGCAACAGGTGATGTGCTAGTTTTTATCAACGCTGACACGGTTCTGGATAAGGGGTTTATTGCCGCCGGCTTGAATGTATTTGATAATGAGACCCTTCTGGGGGGGCTGAACTGTAACATGATTATGCCCTGGGTGATGGACCTGAACGCCTTTCTTGAAGGGCATCGGCCCGCCGCGGGACACGGTTATTTTTTGAACCGCTATGGTTTTGCGGAGTATTCGGAAGTAAAACCCAAGCGGTACCGAACCGCTTTTTTAAGCGGCGGCGGGTGTTTTGTGCGCCGCGCCGCCCTGGGCGATGACCCTCCCTTTGCCGAAGACCTCTGGGGCGGTACTTCTTACTGTGAGGATCTGGATTTGTCGTTGCGGCTGCTGGCAAAAGGTTGGGAACTCTGTTTTGACCCCGCCGCGACTCTGTACCATAACCAGCGCCCAGTTCAGGAAGCCGGGGTGTCCCAGTTGAAAAAATTTGTCCGGGTCAGCGCCAATCGCATCACGGCTTATGCGGTCAACCTCTCTTTGTTCTGTTTTCTGCGGTTGTTTCCACGGCTTTTTTACGGGGTGTTTCATAAAATGGTTTTGCTGCCCATGCCGGATAAAATCAGAAAGAAGGCCCTGGCGGCTGCCCTGATGATAATGCCCCTGTTTTTGTTGTTGATGCCCTACTGGATTTACAGAAACCTGCGGTCAGCGTCTAGACGAAAGACCATTCAGACCACTTTTTTTCTTCAGAAAGTCACGTAAGGGACGCGCCATATTGCCCGGTGTTCTTGTGTCCAACGCCACGGCGCTTAAATGGTCATTGGGCCATTGAAAGCCGTTATCATTGGGTTCGGGTAATTTATGATAAAGATAGCCGCCGAAGCCGGAAAGGCTCGGGTACCCAGGTTATGGCAACCAGCGGAACGGCATGTCAATGGGGGTGGTTTTCAAAAGCCCATGATTTGAAGAACGCTGTCTGTCTTGACGTGCGCCTGGAAATGGGCGGCCAGCCGCTCATAATCTCTGTTTTTTATTTCCCGGTAGTCCCGGCGGACGCGGGCGTCGTCAAAGAAAACGCCATGCCGGCGGGCGAGGGATGAAAGAAACCGGCCGCGGAATTTTCCGGAATCGAAAAGGCCGTGAAGATAAGCGCCGAACACCCGGCCGTCAGGGGATACGGCGCCGTCCGGGCCGTTGTCAAGATGGATAAACGGCGATGCGCCCGGGCCGAGGCCGGTCTGGCCCATGTGAATCTCATATCCGGTCACCGGCGCCTGGAAAAGGCGGTCCGTGCCCGTGGAAAGCCTGGTCTTTTTGATGGCCTCAATGCGGGTGACTGTGTCCAGAAGCCCCAGGCCGGCGATGGTCGTGTTGTCCCCTTCGATTTTCAGGGGGTCTTCAATGCTCTGGCCGAGCATCTGAAAGCCGCCGCACAGGCCGACCACCATGCCGGCCGTTTCGGCCAGATATTGCTTCAGGGCCTGCGGCCAGCCGGTTCGATGCAGATGGGCCATGTCATGAATTACGCTTTTGCTGCCGGGGATGATTACCGCCTGAAAATCCGGCAGCGAGGCGGGAGAATCCAGCCAGGATACGGTCACTTCCGGTTCGCGGGCGAGGGCGTCGATATCCGTGAAGTTGGAAACATGGGGCAGCCGGATGACCGCGATATTGATCCTGCCGGGAATGTTGCGGGGGCGGTGTCCGGCGGCCGCGTCCAGAGACATGCTGTCCTCCATGTCAATGGCGAAGTCCCGGAAGAACGGCACCAGCCCTAAAACCGGCTTGCCGGTTTTCTGCTCGATGCAGTCGATGCCGTCGGCGAACAGCCGCGCGTCGCCCCGGAACTTATTAATAATGAACCCGGCCACCAGGTTCCGCTCCTCTTCCGAAATAATAT
This sequence comes from uncultured Desulfobacterales bacterium, assembly GCA_964432245.1. Classification (GTDB taxonomy): domain Bacteria; phylum Desulfobacterota; class Desulfobacteria; order Desulfobacterales; family Desulfosudaceae; genus JBFMDX01. Next base: position 550 of record CAYSMV010000093.1, on the reverse strand, counting down.
CAAGGGTTCCGATCAACTGGGCGAAGACGCCGCCCCGGTCGATGTCGGCCACCAGCACCACCGGCGCTTTTACGGCCAGAGCCAGGTCGAAGTTGACGATGTCGTTTTTCCGCAGGTTGAGTTCGGCGCAGGAGCCGGCCCCCTCCATGACGACGGCTTCGTAATCGGCGGCCAGCCGGTGAAAACTCTCCAGAACGACTTGCCGCAGATGGTCTTTATTCTCGTAGTAATCTCCGGCCGTCAGGGTCCGCCATACCTTTCCCAGCACTACCACCTGGGCGCCCACGTCGCCGCTGGGTTTTAACAGCACGGGGTTCATGTCGACCGACGGCTGGCAGCCGGCCGCTTCGGCCTGGGTCGCCTGGGCGCGTCCGATTTCCCCGCCGTCCAGGGTGACAAAGGAGTTGTTGGACATGTTCTGCGCCTTGAAGGGCGCCACGCGGGCTCCCCGGTTTTTCAGGATTCGGCAGAAGGCCGTGGCCGTGACGCTTTTGCCCACGTCCGACCCCGTGCCCAGAAACATGATTTTTTTTGTGCCTTTCATCTCAGT
>CAYSMV010000092.1:0-4733 GCA_964432245.1 uncultured Desulfobacterales bacterium | reverse complement strand
TATCAAAACAGTCGGCAACCATTTTTTCCCGCCGCCCTGCTGGTCCATCTGTCATCAGATCGGGCTGGATGAATTCCAGGGGCATGTTTTGAAAGCGCTTGGCCGGGACAAGACGGATACGGCCTTCCTGTTTACCGGGGCGGACATGGACAACCTGTCCGTACGCCAGGCGGGTTACCGGGATTTAACCGTCTGGGCCGGCGTCACGGCCGGGGTCACGTCCAACGCTCTGCGGGCGTCGAAAGACCAGGGGCTTTTTTATGAGCCCGGAACCATCAACATTATTCTTCTGGCCGAACCGCCGCTGTCCCGGCAGGCCATGACCCGGGCCATCATCACCGCCACCGAAGCCAAGACAGCCGCCCTGCTGGACCTGGATATCCGCAGCAGCCAGAACCAGGGCCGTTACCGGGCCACCGGGACCGGCACCGACAATATCATCGTCATTCAGGGGCCGGGGGAAAAACCTTTGCTTGACAACGCCGGCGGCCATTCCCGGCTCGGCCAGCTGATTGCCGAGGCGGTTTACGCCGGCGTCAGGGAGGCCGTCGAAAAGCAGAATCATCTTAACGAAAAAAGAAGCGTGTTCCAGCGCCTGGAAGAACGCCATATCTCCCCGTACGATTTTATCGACCCGGACGCCTGCGAATGCCACCGGCCGCAAAGCGAGATCACGGCCGAACTGGAAACGGTTCTGCTGGATCCGGTTTACGCCGGTTTCCTTGAGACCTCTTTTTCCCTCAGCGATGATAATGAAAAAGGTCTGGTGACGGATTTAACCGCTTTTCATTTCATGGCCCTTGACATCTGCTCGCGACTGGCGGAAAAAGAAATAACACGGATAAACGACCATATCAGCCGGGAAGACCTGCCGGTTGTGATCGAGACCGCTTTGAACGCCCTGTTGACCGGCATATACCAGAGACAACCGGAAAATCGATGATCAGATTCGCCTTATCATTATTTTTCATATGGGCCGTGTCGATGGGCATGGCGCCGGCGCGGGCGGATTTCCCCCGGCGCGTCATCTCCCTGGGGCCGGTCATCACGGAAATGATCTATCTGCTGGAGGCCGATGACCGGCTGATCGCCGACACCGTTTATTGCAACGAGCCTGAAGACGCCAGAACCAAGACCAGGATCGGATCCGTCATGCAGGTGGACGTCGAGAAAATAATCAGCCTGGCGCCGGATATCGTCCTGGCCAACCCCCTGGCCCGGGAAAAACAGTTAGACATGCTCCGCCGCATGGGCCTGCGGGTGGTTCAGTTTGAAAACCCGGCCACGTTTGAAAAAATATGCAACATGATGGATACGCTTGGCCGACTGCTCGGAAAAGAAGAAAAAGCCCGGGCCGTAATCACGGACGCCAGGGATGCGGTGAACGCTATTGTCCGGCATACCAGCCGGCTGGCACCCAGGAAGGTCTTCATCCAGATCGGACTAAACCCCCTGCACACTTCGCCGGAAGGAACCTTTATCAACGAATACATCACCTTCGCGGGCGGTGTTAACGTGGCGGCCGGTGAAAAATCGGGCAACTACAGCCGGGAAAAAGTACTGGAAAACGACCCCGACGTTATTCTCATCGCCACCATGGGCTCGGACAAGGCCGGAGCCGAGAAGGAAAAGGAAACATGGCTGAGTTATCCCTCTCTGAACGCGGCCCGGACCGGGGAAATATATGTCCTGAACCCGGATATCATCTGCAGCCCGACACCGGTCAGCTTCGTGAAGGCGTTAAGGGATATCGTCCGCCTTATCCATCCCGACCCGCCTGAAGAAAAGCAATGAACATGAGCAGGAAAACAAAAAACGCCGTTGCTCTCGTAATACTGGCCACCGTGCTGGCCGGCGTCTGTGTATTGTCTCTGTGCGTGGGCTCGGCGGACATCCCGGTCAGAGCCATCCCCGGTCTTCTTCTCAACAACGAAGAAAGCATCCAGCGCAGCATCCTGCTGGATATCCGCCTGCCCCGCCTGATCCTGGGAATCGTCGTCGGCGGGGCGCTCAGCCTGGCCGGCACACTGCTTCAGGGCATGTTCCGGAACCCCCTGGTGGAGCCCTACACCCTGGGAATTTCCGGCGGAGCCTCGCTGGGCGTATGTTTGAACATCCTTTTTAAATGGGATCATGTCATCGGCGTCATCGCCTATCCGATTTCCGGGTTCGCCGGCGCGGCCGGGGTTATCCTGGCGGTTTACTTTCTGAGCCTCAACGCCGGTTCTCTCAAGACCAACAACATGCTGCTGACCGGCGTCATGATCAGCTTTGTCTCTTCCTCGCTGGTCATGCTGCTCATGGCGATCTCCAGATCGGAAGACATCCATACCATCGTCCTCTGGATCATGGGCTCCCTGGATGTCCCGGACATGACACTGGTCTGGATCGTCTCGGCAGGCGTCCTGACGGGGCTGATCATCAGCTTTTTCTTCTGCCTCGACCTGAACGCCCTGGCCCTGGGAGAAGAGGAAGCCGCCTCGCTGGGCATCAACGTGGACAGAACAAAAAGATGGCTTTTTATCCTGGCCTCCCTGCTGACCGGCCTGAGCGTCTCCGTGACCGGGATCATAGGTTTTGTAGGCCTGATCGTGCCGCATCTCATGCGCATCATCACCGGTGCCGACCACCGTCTGCTGATCATCGTCTCGTTTCTGGCCGGTTCTTCCTTTCTGGTATCATGTGATGTGGTCGCCCGCACAATTATCGCCCCCCTGGAGCTGCCGGTGGGCGTCATTACCGGCATTATCGGCGGAACGGTTTTTATTTACGCCCTGGGCAGAAAGCAGGTCACCCTGTGAAAAATAACAAAAGACCTTTGACGAGCCGGTCATGAATAACTGGATGATTAAAACAGATCGCCTTACCTGCGGCTATCCCGGGAAAACCGTTCTCAAAGATATTGACCTGACAATAGCCGCCGGTGAAATCATCGGCATTATCGGTCCCAACGGCGCCGGCAAGACAACGCTGCTGAAGACGCTGACCGGCCAGTTAAAGCCGCAGGGAGGATCCGTAGAAATCGCCGGCCGCCCTTTGGCGGAATATAGCGGAAAAGAGCTGGCGACCGTCATGGCGGTGGTAGGACAGACCGTCCAGCCCTCGCTGCTGACGGTCAGGGAGTATGTGCTGCTGGGACGAATTCCTTTTTTCCGGAAATATCAGCTGTTCGAATCCGGGGCGGATATTAAAATCGCCGACCGGTACATGGAAATGACCGGCATTTCCGGCCTTGAGAACGCTCGCCTGGACGAAATCAGCGGCGGAGAAAAACAATTAGCGGCCATTACCCGGGCTCTGGTTCAGGAGCCGCGAATACTCCTGCTCGACGAGCCCACGGCGCATCTTGACATCACCCATCAGCAGCGCATCATGGACCTGATCGTCCGCCTGAACCGGAAGCTGTCGCTGACGGTCATCATGGTCATGCATGATCTGAATCTGGCGGGAGAATACGCCGACCGGCTGATTCTCCTGGATCCGAAAGAAAAACGCGTCCACGAATCAGGCCCGGCCGAGGCGGTACTGACGGAACAAGCCATAAAAGATGTTTACCGCGCGCAGGTTCTGGTGGGGAAAAACCCGGTCTCCGGCAGGCCCTGTCTCTTTCTGACGCCGGACCCGTCAAAGCAAACCGACGGAGAAAGTAAAACGGGGACAGTTTGAACCGCATCCTGTCCCCCGGAATCATGATTAATAATCGTACCGCATACCGACGAAGAAACTCCTGCCCGGCATGGGATAGCCCTTGATATAAGCGTAATCCTTGTCGAAAATGTTCAGGATTTCTCCTCTTAAGGTTACTCCTCCATAATCATTAAAATCAAAAATATTCTTGCTGACAGTTAAATTCGCCACCGTAAAACCGCCGCATTCCACTACCTCAGCTGGATAATTTTCCCAGTCCTCGACATCTTTTTCTCCGGTATAGGCAAAATTCAGATTAGCGGACAGCCCTTTTGTATCGGAAAAATGAATACCCCAGGCGGCGTTAATATCTTCCGTGTATAAAAGGTCTTCATCGGTCTGGTCGTCTTCATATTCCGTCAGGTAAACGATGCTGCCATAAGGCCTTACCTCCACGCCCCAGCCGAAATAAGCGCCCAGGTCAAAGGAAAATTCACTTTCAAAACCCTCTATAGTCGCTCCACCTATATTTTTGTAGGACTGCTCAAAAGTCGGCAGGGTGTAGACCTGAATCTTATCGTCAAAATCTGTATAAAAATAGGTAACGGATAAATTGGCGCAGGCAAAAGTCAGGTCAAAACCGCATTCATAGGTCTCGCTCTCCTCGGGATCGAGATCCGGGTTGCCCAGATAACTGACCCACGAGACATAATCACCGGCCAGCTGTTCGGCGGTCGGCATTCTGAAGGCCTCGCCGTAGTTGGCTCTTACCTTTAAATAATCCGTCAGGGAATAAGCCAGGCCAAAATTGGAAGAAATATTATCATCGTCTTCCTTGCCGCCGTCTTTCTTCATGTCCACTTCATAATCATCGTATCTCAAGCCGCCGGTAAGCACCAGCCGGTCAAATAGCCGGGTTTTGGCCAGAAGGAAGTAGGCGGGGTTGTCATATTCCGATTCCCCGGGCGTTGAGGAGGAATCGATATCATAATTCACCCAGTCAAACCCTCCGGTAATCGTTGAATCTCGCCAATTGAAGCTGACCTGCCCCTGGGCCCCCTGGTGGTCGGTATCCCTTTCATAAGCATAGGCCGACGCCGGGTCGG
>CAYSMV010000091.1:0-2260 GCA_964432245.1 uncultured Desulfobacterales bacterium | reverse complement strand
GGCCATGCAGGATATGGGCTGTTGCCACGTTTATGGCGCGATCTTCATCCCCCCAGACGATCAGCGTCGGCGTCCTCAACCCGGCGATTCTCTGCTCAGCGGAATCGGCTTTTATTTCGGCGAATATCCGTTTTTCCAGTTCGACGTTTTCTATCCGCTCCCGGGCCATGACATCGAGGATGGGGCGGGGAATAAAGGGCGGCTTACTCATGACAAAGTCGAACAGCCGCGCGAACTCATCTTCGTTCTCCGCGATCAGCGGGTTTTCGCCTGTTTCGTTCAGCAGGCGGTGAAGATCGCTCTGGGGAGCAGACCAGATACCGCCGGGATCCAGCAGCCACATGCTTTTAACCTCGTTGGGGTAAAGAGCGGCGTACGTCATGGCAATATGTCCGCCCATGGAACTGCCGCCGACGTGGATCTTCGAAAGCCCCAGGCGTTGAATAAACCGGTGCAAACGTTCCGCCTGTGAAACGACGGAATAATCTGCTTCCGCGGGCCGGGATGATTCGCCAAAACCGATATGATCGGGCGCGATGACATGGCAGGAGTCGGTCAGGCGCCTGGCCACGAAGGCGAAATTATCTTTGTTGGCTCCGAAACCGTGCAGCAGCAGGAGCGGTTCTCCTTTTCCCCCTTCGAGATAGGCGTATGTCTCTTCGCCGGAAAGGGACAGCGTTTTACGTTCCAGCCCGGCAAGACGCCGGGTGATGTGAAACGACATTTCCGCCGCTTTTTCGGGCGCAAGATATAAAAACCCGATCGAGACAACCAGCAGGATAACCGCTGCCGCCGGAATCCATAATAGTTTTTTCATTAGAGAGGCTCCCGTTTAATTGATGGTAATTGTTTATGGCTTCGCAAACGGATCAACTTAATTCAAGTAATTGACTTGTCCTTATTTGCAATGATGCATCTCTTCCAAAACGCTGATGATTAACCGGCTCAGCGGACGTCGATGACGCGGCCGGTATTGGCGGTGGAATAGCCACCCATGGTTTTCACTCGTTCCGCGAATTCCCGGGAATTGATGATCTCCATCAGCACCTGCATCCCGGGCAGATCAAAAAATTTTTCCGGAATCACCAGTTCATACTGTTCCGTGACCACGGGGATAAAGTCCAGCCCCAGGGCCCGGGCCGCGGCCAGGATGCCGAGCCCCGCGTCGGCCGATTCGCTGGCCACGGCGATGGCTACGGACATGTGGGTGTATTCCTCGTTTTCATATCCCCTGATGTCGGCCGCGTCGATTCCCAACTCATTCAGCCGGTAATCCAGCAGTACCCGGGTTCCGGAACCGGCCTGGCGGTTGACAAACCGGATTTTTCCTCCCGTCAGATCGGCGAACCCCTTTATCGCCAGAGGATTACCGGGCGCCGTCATCAGACCCTGATCCCTGTCTACCAGCCTGACCAGTTTGATCTTCATGCCTTTCAGATGCTTTTGAATATAAGAAATATTATATTCTCCGGTTTCGGTGTCGAGCAGATGGGAGCCGGCCAGGTGACAATACCCTTTGGACAGAGCGATCAGGCCGGCCAGGCTGCCCACATGGGAGGAGGCCAGAACCGTTTTCCGGCTGTTACGGCCGGCCAGGTCTGCCAGAACATTGAGCGTGTTGTCATGGCTGCCTACGATCACGATGGTTTTGTCCAGCTCCGGCAGGGGTTTGATCAGTTCGGCCTGAACCGTTGTCCCCTCGAGCAGGCCTTCCGTGTCCGCGGGTACGCGCACCAGGGCGTCGGCCTCGGCCAGGGAGGTGACCGACCCGGCGCCCCGCGGCAGTTGGGTGGCGACCACCCGGCCGCCGACGTTACCCAGGCGCACTCTTAAAAATTCTTCCACGCCCAGGCGGGAAGCGACTTTTTTGGCCAGCGTGGCCGGAATAACCGGTTTTTCCTGTTGCGGCAACCGCTGCATGAACCGCAGCAGGGGGCAAACCAGCTGGTCAAAACAGATCACCGCCGAGACCTGGTAACCGGGTATGCCCCAGACGGGAATGTCTTTGATTCTGCCGATGATAACAGGCTTGCCCGGCATGATGGTAACGCCGTGAACCAGCATTTCGCCCAGCGAACTGATAACGGCATGAGAATAATCTTTGGCGCCGGCCGAAGAACCGCCGACCAGAAGAACCATTTGATACAAGCCGCTGGCAACGGCCTTTTGCACCGTTTTTTCGATCAGCTGTAAATTATCCGGCAGAATATCATGACGCACAAATTCGCCGCCGTTGGCTTCGATCAGTTTGCCCAGCATA